>NZ_JBFUKD010000399.1:0-3511 GCF_056401005.1 Microvirga sp. P4_G7
GTCCCGTATCAAGCACGACGGCGCCGTCTTTCATGACGAGCTGTCGGTTGGCCGAGCAGGGACGTTGCGACGTCGGCGGTCCAACTTGTGCAGCAGCTCCTGTTGCGACCAATGTGAGAGCGATGGCTGACAGCATGCGTATCACAGGTTCCTCCTCGGTTTTGCACTGATGACGATGTTGGGGACGCTGCCTTCGTTCCCCCGTGATGGACGAAACTTTGCTTCGCCCATCACGCCGTATTCGCGCCTGAGCGTTTTCAATCGCCGCGCCCACGCTCGCCCTGTTTCTTGAGCTGCGCCAGAACCTGATCGAGATTGTAGCTCGCCGGATCCTGCATCGGCGGGAACTCCTGATAAGATTGGAGCTCTTTCAGCCACAACAGCTGGCCGATCGGGAGGATGTTCCAGTCATAGATGTAGGCGGTGCTGGGAGCCGCCAGTGAACCGCCCATGCCGGTCAATGTCTTTGTGTCGGCGCCGACGGTGATCTCGAACGGGTCGCGCTTGATATTGGCGATCTGGGTCCAGTGATAGGTCACCGCACCGGTCAAGCCATCCATCGGACCGGCGCCCACCATCGTGTAGTAGAGCTTCCAGTTCTTATAACGCACCGCCGACGGGTTTGCGCCGGTGTAGTAGAAGAACGAGTCGCGTGCCGACTTCTCCGTCTTGCCGGAGAGGTAATCGACCTGATTCACGCCATCGAGCTTGGTCTTCACGATGCCGGGATATCGGCCCGCCATGATCTGCTCATTGAGAGCGTTGCCCTTCGGACCACCAGCGATATCGACGAGCGTCGGGACCCAATCGAGAGAGGCGAAGATTTCCTTCTTGACCGTGCCGGGTTTGATTACGCCGGGCCACCGGATGACCATCGGCGCCCGCATCCCACCTTCCCAGGTTGTCAGCTTGCCGCCCTTGAAGGGTGTCGTGCCACCGTCGGGGAAAGTTATGATCTCGGCTCCGTTGTCCGTCGTAAACACGATGATGGTGTTGTCGAGCTGTCCGAGATCTTCGAGCTTCTTGATGACGGTGCCGATATTGTCGTCGAGCTGCTTCATGCCGACTTCGTTGATGCCCCAATCCTTCCCGCCACGCTCACCGAGCATCGCTTCGTACTTCGGCGAGAACACTGTGGTGATGTGCATACGCGCCGGGTTGTACCAGACGAAGAACGGCTTGCCCGTCTTCTTCGGGTCGTTGCGGTCGAGGTAGTCGATGACCTTGGCCGAGATTTCCTCGTCCACCGTCTTCGAACGTTCGAGGGTGAGGGGGCCCTCGTTCGTGCAACTCTGGTTGGCGGCAGTGCCGTCGGAAGACTTGCACGACATGACCGGACGCGGCGGCGTCAGACAAGTGGTCGTGGCCGGGTCCACTGCGCCGGTAACCTCGGACATTCCCGGAACCGGAGTGTTCCTGCACGGCGGCACGATTGACTGGGTCGTCGGATCCTTATTGATGTCGGGGAAGCTCACCCCCTGCATCGCATCCAGATGATACAGATAGCCCCAAAACTCTTGGAAACCGTGAGCGGTCGGTAGACTATCCGTATGGTCTCCAAGGTGGTTCTTGCCGAATTCTCCCGTGTTGTATCCGAGATCGTGCATGAACTTGGCGAGAGCTGGAGTGCCAGGCCGCAGATAACTCGGGCTACCAGGAAGCTGCGGCGGAATCATTCCAGTACGGAGCGGATGCATGCCGGTGAAGAACGCATTGCGCCCTGCCGTACAGCTCTGCTCAGCGTAATAGTCCGTAAACAGCGCACCTTCGTTTCCGATGCGATCGATGTTCGGGGTTTCACCCACCATCAATCCACGATGATAGATGCTCGGCTGCATCCAGCCTATGTCGTCACCCATGATGAAGAGAATGTTCGGCTTCTGTTGTGGCGCCTGCGCAGTCACCGGAGCGGCGAACATCGTCGAAAACAGAGCTGTGGCGCCGGCCAACGCGAAACTCGCCTTCATGCGTCGGACACTTGCTCCAATGCTTGGCGACCGTGAGAATGCGCGTGTGTCACTCATGGGTAATCCCTCTCCCAGACAATGCATCGGAGGTCGAAATGATCTGAAGGTGTCGAATGAACTGGGGTGATACGAGCCGTTCGCGGCGGGGCACTCGCTGCGAACTCACCTTCGGGCCACTGGGCCCGACGATCACGGTGTTCGTCCTGCAGCAAGAGTGCTTTCTCCTGATCAGCCTTGATAGAAATATCTGCCTGTCGCGTCCAAAATGGTATCGGGTGTTTCAGCCGATCAGCGTCGAAACACCCTAATTATTAGGGCTAGGAAACCGCTTTGGGCGCGGTTTCGGCCGACGCGTGGTTCGCGATAGCTAAGTTTTCATCCAGCAGCTACAGTATTGGACAGGGGTGGATACTTGGGGATTTCTCATGACCATCTACGGAACCTACGGGTCCGATAGCCTCCTGGGTACGTCTGGCCCGGACGTGATCATCGGGTATCCCGGGATTATTCAAGCAACGCGGATTGCAGTAGCGGCTGGTCCAGGCGGGACGGGCCTCAGCTCCCTGACATTTCTGAAAGACGCCCCTGATCCCAGCGCGGAACTCTATTTGGGCGACAAGAGCGGTCAGCTCAAAGTTCTCAATCCGGCCACCGGCCAAGTTCGTCCGCTCCTTGTCGAACCCGTCAATACGAACGGTGAAATGGGCCTGCTGGGAATGGCGTTCCATCCGAGTTTCGCCGCGAACGGTAAGTTCTACGTCTACCTCTGCAATCCGAGCAACGACGTCCAGATCATCGAATACGCGCTGCGGCAGGACCGGCAGACAGTGGACCCGGCTTCGCGGAAAGTCGTGATGACCATCGACTACAACAACACGGTCCATCGCGGCGGCTGGCTCGATTTCGGTCCGGATGGCTATCTCTATATCGGGACGGGCGACGACTCCGTTTCGGCAAACGCGCAAGAACTTTCCAACTACATGGGCAAGATCCTGCGGATCGACGTCAATGCCGATGGCTTTCCCGCGGACCCGAACAACAATTTCACTGTCCCCGCGACAAACCCGACACAATTTGACGGTGTTTTGGCAGCAGTTGCACCGTCCGCGATCTGGGCGATGGGCCTGCGCAATCCCTGGCGCGCCAGTTTCGATCGCGAAACCGGGCAGCTGTTCATCGGCGATGTGGGAAATTCCTCATACGAAGAAGTCAATCTGGGCGCCGCCGGCAAGAACTATGGTTGGCCTGTGACCGAAGGGTCGTCGAACGACGTCCGCTTTACCAATCCGATTTTCTCCTATCCGCACACGTCCGCGGGCTTCGGTGGATCCATCACGGGTGGCTTTGTATATCGCGGTCCGGATCCGGAACTGTGGGGACAGTACGTTTTCGCGGATTTCGTTTCCAGCAAGCTCGTGTCTMTCGAACAGAGTGCGGGCGGATGGGTCGCGACGGACCGCACGACCCAGATCGAATACCTCACCAGCGGAGGCGGGACGATCGCCTCTCCGACGTCTCTCGGCGAAGACGCGCAGGGCAATCTC
>NZ_JBFUKD010000400.1:0-3490 GCF_056401005.1 Microvirga sp. P4_G7
AGCCCCGGCTGGGTCTACGGCTTCGCCGAGCTCGCGCCGGGCCAGGAGCAGGCCATCAGGTCGGCCGACCGCGTCGCAAACCCGGGATGCTATCCAACGGGGGCGATCGCGCTTGTCCGGCCTCTCATCGACGCCGGCATTGTCCCCGCGGATTATCCGATCAGCGTGAATGCGGTCAGCGGTTATAGCGGCGGCGGACGCTCCATGATCGAGGCCTATGAGGCTGGCACGGCTCCCGCGTTCGAGCTGTACGGCCTCGGATTCGAGCACAAGCACGTACCTGAACTCCAACGCAACACGGGCCTGACCCGTCGTCCCATTTTCATTCCGTCGGTCGGAAATTTCCGCCAGGGCATGCTGGTCAGCATTCCTCTCCATCTGGACCTTCTCCCGGGAAAACCGACCGCGGCTGACCTCGAGGCGGCATTGCAGGCGCGCTACTCCCCCGATGGGCTGGTGACCGTCGTTCCTGCTCGAACAGGCGACAAGCCTCTCGAGAGGCTCGAGCCCGAGGCTCTGAATGACACTGACCGCATGGAGCTACGGGTTTTCAGCCAGGAGAAATATCGCCACGCCGTGCTCGTCGCGCGCCTCGATAATCTTGGCAAAGGTGCTTCCGGCGCTGCTGTTCAGAACATTCAACTGATGCTGGGACTGGTCTGATTCCGTTGAGGCAGCGGCACGTCGTATCGACTGTTGCCATTCTGTCACGCAGGCGAGGGAAGTGATCGTTCTGGCCAATTGTACGCTGGCGCACAAAACCCTTTGCCCGCGCTCGAAATACGTCAGTTCAGATATGAACTATTTTTGGGATCGGCGGATATACAATTGTAATCTGCCGAAGGGTAAGTATTGGGCTGCTTACGTTGCGTAATCGTTCAATCGAAGAGCGTTGCGGAAAAAGCCCTTTAGCCAATTGCGGCTAAAATAAAGCATTGGCAGAGTACGTGTAAGAGCGGGTTGTTCCGCACAATGAGAATCAATCCTAGAGGGGCAGGAAAAAAATCATGAAACGTATGACCCGTCCGTTGACTTTGGCTACCGTTTCTCTGGCGGCGCTCGTGTGTGCTCAGGGTGGGGCTTTGGCAGGCGCCTTCGGCCTTCGCGAACAGAGTGCCACCGGCCTCGGTGAAGCGTTCGCTGGCGTCGCGGCCGGTTCGGCCGGTGTCTCGTCGATGTACTGGAACCCGGCGACGATCACGATGAGCCAGGGCTGTCAGTTCGAAACCCACGCGAGCGGGATCATGCCGCGGTCGGACATTACACCAGTGGCGGCCGTGCCAAGCAGCTTCCTTGCTCTCGGAAAGTCGGGCGACATCGCCCTCGACGCGATTCTGCCTGCAAGTTACGCCAGCATCCAGATCAACGATCGCTTGTGGGTCGGTCTCTACACTGGCGCTCCGTTCGGTCTCGCGACGAAGCCGAACCCGATCTGGGCTGGTCAGCTCTATGCTCGCACGACGTCGGTCGTCTCGTTCGAGGCGATGCCGACCATCGGCTTCAAGGTCAACGATTGGCTGTCGGTGGGTGCCGGCGTCCGCGCGCAATACTTCCATGTCCGCTATTTCTCGGCGACAGGGCCGACGGCGGCCAACCCGTCTCCCTTCGCCCCGAGCGCCGGCCTTGACGGCGACAGCTGGGGCTTCGGCTACTCGCTCGGCGCGACGCTGACGCCGTTCGCAGGCACCTCGATCGGTATCGGCTTCCGGTCGGCGGTCGAGCAGGAGCTCGATGGGAAGTTCGAATATTTCGGCATTCCGATCAAGGCGAAGGTCATCCTTCCCGAGTCCATCTCTGTGGGTATCACGCAGCAGGTGACCGACAATCTGAGCCTGAGCGCAACGGCGGAATGGACAAACTGGAGCCGCCTCGGATTTCCGCGCGTCTTCAACGGGATCAACGGCGCGCTTTTGACCTCCGCGCCCTATCTTCCGCTCGCGTATGACGACGGCTGGTTCTTCTCAGTCGGTGGCGAGTACCGTTTCAACCCGGCCTTGGCTCTGCGCGCCGGCGTCGGTTACGAAATCTCGCCGATCGACGTCAACAACCGCAATCCGCGTCTGCCCGATTCCGACCGCATCTGGCTCTCGCTCGGTGGCACTTACAACTGGAGCGAAAAGCTCTCGTTCGATCTCGCTTACACCCACATATTCTCGGTCGGGAACACCGATATCAACCTCGCACCTGGCAATCCCGTCTTTGCGACCCGGGGCGTCGCTCTGCGCGCCGACGTCGATTCCAGCGTCGACATCATTTCCGCTTCCGTTAAGTACCGCTGGGATGACCCGACGAAGACCATTCCGGCTCCGATCATTCGCAAATACTGATCGGCAGGAGACTTACTGCTCGGCAGGAGACTTCCAGAGAATGGCCGGCAATGCCGGCCATTTTTGATTCAGCGCTCAGGATTTTTCGAGAACGTAGGTCCCCGGGGCGTCGCCGAATACGGCTTGGCCGTTGGCTCCGACCTCTCTTGCCGCGATTTCCTTCGGCGCCTGCGCTTTGATCCAGTCGAGCCAATACGGCCACCAGCTTCCAGCTGTTTCCGTGGCCGCAGCGATCCAGGTCTCGAGCGACCCCGTGGCTTCGCCGCCCTTCCAGTACTGGTACTTTGGCTTCGCAACCGGATTGACGACGCCCGCGATATGCCCTGATCCGGCAAGGACGAACTCGACGGGCCCACCGAAAGCTTGCGATCCCAGGAAGACAGATCGCGCCGGAGCGATGTGGTCTTCGCGTGTAGCGAGATTGAAAATGGGGGCTTTGATCTTGCGGAGCGAGAGCTTCACGCCGCCGATCTCCATCTCGCCTTTCGCCAGTTTGTTGTCGAGGTAGCAGTTGCGAAGATAAAATGCGTGATTGGCCGCCGGCATGCGTGTCGAGTCGGAGTTCCAGTACAGCAGGTCGAACGGGAAGGGCGCATTTCCCTTCAGATACACATTGACCACGTAGGGCCAGATCAGATCGTTCGGACGAAGCATGTTGAAGGCGTTGGCCATCCGGGCCCCTTCGAGGTAGCCGCGACCTCTCATGGATTCTTCAAGCGATTGGATTTGTTCTTCGTCCACGAAGATCTTCAAGTCTCCCGCATGGGTGAAGTCCACCTGCGCAGTAAAGAAAGTCGCACTGTCGATCCTCTTGTCACGCTTCGCCGCCATGTACGCCATGGTCGCGGCCAGCAGTGTCCCGCCGACGCAATACCCGATGGCGGTCACTTTCTTTTCGCCAGTTGCGGCCTCGATAGCGTCCAAGGCGGCGAAAATGCCGTCGCGCATGTAGTGCTCGAAACCTTTATCCGCATGACGTTCGTCAGGGTTCACCCATGAAATGCAAAAGACCGTCAATCCCTGCGCCACCGCCCACCGAATGAAGCTTTTGTCCGGATTGAGATCGAGGATGTAGAATTTGTTGATCCACGGAGGGACGATCAAGAGCGGTCGCTTCAGCACCGTTTCCGTGGTGGGCGCGTACTGAATGAGCTCCATCAGCT
>NZ_JBFUKD010000401.1:0-3489 GCF_056401005.1 Microvirga sp. P4_G7
CCACGAAACCCTTCAAGGTTGGTGAGGGGTCGTCGCGGCGCCAGACCAAACCTGTTTCGATCATCGGAGCCTCGCCGTCGAGGGGGAGATAGCGAACCCCCGCGCGACCCAGGTTCTGGAGGGAGCCCGGAACCAGGGCAATCCCCATGCCGACCGAAACGAGACTGATGATCGTCTGCATTTGGATCGCCTCCTGCCCGGTCCGCGGGTGTATGCCGTTCGCGGCATAATATCCCGTGACGATGTCATGAAAGGCGGGCGCGCTGCGCCGCGGGAATAGGATGACCGGCTCGTCGCGAACCTCTCGCAGAGACAATCGGCCATGGGTGCCATCGAGCCGACCAGAGGCGATCCAGGATTCCGGCACGGCAGCGACCAACGGTTCCTGTAGGAGAGGAAGATAGTCGAGGGATGCCGGCAACGAGGCGTGCGGCGGTTGGATGATCAGGCCCGCATGGATTTCGCCGTCGAGCAATGCCTCTATCTGGAGGTCGCTTGTTGCCTCTCGCAAAGATACTTCGACGTCGGGAAAGAGACCTGCGTATCGGCTCACGAGGGCCGGGAGCACGCTGTAATCGGCGGTGCTGACGAAGGCGAGCGTAAGCGCTCCGATCTCACCCTGAGACAATTGACGGGCGATGCCGGGGAGAGCGGCGGCCGCGTCGAGCAATTTGCGCACGTGCTCCAACCATTGTCGGCCCACCGAGGTCAGGGCGACGCTTCGTTTGGTGCGGACGAACAGGCTCACGCCGACGTCCTGCTCGAGGGCCATGATGGCCTGACTGAGTGGCGGTTGAGTCATGCCGAGCCGCGCGGCGGCTCGCCCAAAATGCAGCTCGTCGGCAACCGTGACGAAATAGCGAAGTTGTCTCAAATCCATGCTGTCTAATATGTTGAACATATTAAAAGTGCCAGAATAATATATTTCTCGCTTTGCTGGCCAACGTCATAAGATAGCCGGAGAAGGGTCCGCACCGTGGCCCGGTCGCTTCAGGGACGATGCCATGTCGAACGAGAGATCGAAGCACATCACGCAGGGTGTCGCGCGCTCGCCAAACCGGGCGATGTACTATGCGCTCGGGTACCAAAAGGCCGATTTCGACAAGCCGATGATCGGCATTGCCAACGGTCATTCGACCATCACGCCCTGCAATGCCGGTCTCCAACCGCTCGCCGATGCGGCCGTGGCGGCCGTGAAGGCGGCCGGCGGCAATCCGCAGATCTTCGGCACGCCGACGATTTCCGACGGCATGGCGATGGGTACCGAGGGCATGAAATATTCCCTTATCTCCCGCGAAGTGATCGCCGATTGCATCGAAACCTGCGTGCAGGGTCAGTGGATGGACGGCGTTCTCGTGATCGGCGGCTGCGACAAGAACATGCCTGGTGGAATGATGGCGCTCGCCCGCGCCAACGTCCCCGGCATCTATGTCTATGGCGGCACGATCAAACCAGGCCGCTGGAAGGGCAAGGATCTCTCGATCGTCTCCTCGTTCGAGGCCGTCGGCTCGTATATGGCCGGCAAGATGAGCGAAGAGGATTTCGAGGGGATCGAGCGCAATGCCTGTCCTTCGACCGGCTCGTGCGGCGGCATGTACACCGCCAACACGATGAGTTCCTCGTTCGAGGCCCTCGGCATGTCGCTGCTCTATTCCTCGACGATGGCCAATCCCGATCCGGAAAAGGTCGACAGCACGGCGCAATCCGCAGCGGTCCTGCTCGACGCGGTTCGGAGCGGGATCAAAGCGCGGGACATCATCACCCGCAAATCAATCGAGAACGCCGTTGCCCTCATCATGGCGATCGGCGGCTCCACCAACGGCGTCCTGCATTATCTCGCCATCGCCCACGCGGCCGAAGTGGAATGGACACTCGACGATTTCGAGCGCATCCGCCGTAAAGTCCCAGTCATCTGCGATTTGCGGCCGTCCGGCCAATACATGGCGGTCGACCTGCACCGAGCCGGTGGTATTCCCCAGGTGCTGAAAATCCTTCTCAATGCCGGCCTGATCCACGGAGACTGCCTCACCATCACAGGGCGAACCTTGGAAGAGGAACTGGCCCACGTGCCTGACGCTCCGTCGTCCGACCAGACCGTGATCCGTGCGATCGACAAGGCCCTCTACCGCGAGGGGCATCTCGCCGTCCTGCGCGGGAATCTCGCGACAGAGGGTGCGGTGGCCAAAATCACCGGGCTGAAGAACCCCGTGATCCAGGGTCCGGCGCGGGTGTTCGACGACGAAGCCTCGGCGATGGATGCGATCCTGTCGGACAAGATCAAGCCGGGCGACGTGGTCGTGCTGCGGTATCTCGGACCAAAGGGAGGCCCAGGCATGCCCGAAATGCTCGCACCGACCTCGGCGATCATCGGGCGGGGGCTCGGCGAAAGCGTCGGTCTTATCACCGATGGGCGGTTTTCAGGCGGCACCTGGGGGATGGTGGTCGGCCATGTGACCCCCGAGGCGTTTGAGGGCGGGACCATTGCGCTCGTCCAGGAAGGTGATCTGATCACGATCGACGCTCACAAGCAGTTGCTTCAACTCGACGTCGATGAGGCGGAGATTGCGCGGCGGCGCGCGGCGTGGCGCCAGCCCGCCCCGCGCTACACCCGGGGCGTCCTGGCGAAGTTCGCTCAATTGGCGAAGTCCGCGAGCGAGGGGGCCGTCACGGGCTAGATGACCGTGCACGAGATGACCGTGCAGAGGCGGCCCCTGGCGCTTGACTCCGTTGGCCCACGGTGCGAGTCCCGCCCCGGAATTCGCATGCGAGGGCATCGGTCATGAAGCGGGCATTCATCTTCCCCGGACAGGGAAGCCAGTCGATCGGGATGGGCAAGGCGCTCGCGGATTCGTTCCCGCAAGCCAAGGCCGTCTTCGACGAGGTCGACAACGCCCTGTCGCAAAAGCTGTCGACGATCATCTGGGAAGGACCGGCCGAAGAGCTGACGCTCACGGCCAACACCCAGCCGGCCCTGATGGCAGTCAGTCTGGCCGCCATCCGCGTGCTGGAGGCTGAGGCCGGGCTCGATCTCAAGCGGCATACAGCCTTCCTCGCGGGGCATTCGCTCGGCGAGTATTCGGCCCTTGCCGCCGCCGGCACTCTGTCGATCGGGGATACCGCCCGCCTTCTGCGGATCCGCGGCAACGCCATGCAAAGCGCGGTCGCAGTGGGGCAGGGCGCCATGGCGGCACTTCTCGGGCTCGAATACGACGTGGCCCTCGAAGTGGCCCGGGAAGCCGCTCAGGGCGAGGTCTGCGATGCCGCGAACGATAATGGCGGCGGACAGGTCGTCGTGTCCGGTCACAAGGCAGCCGTCGAACGGGCGATCGCCATCGCCCAGACCAAGGGCGCCAAGCGGGCCGTGATGCTGCCCGTCTCCGCTCCCTTCCATTGCGCGCTCATGGCGCCCGCGGCCGACGCCATGAGCGAGGCTCTCGCCGCGGTGACAGTGAACGCGCCCGTCGTTCCCGTCGTCGCCAATGTCGAGGC
>NZ_JBFUKD010000402.1:0-3489 GCF_056401005.1 Microvirga sp. P4_G7
AGGCCGACGATGGTGCCGCGCTTGACGTCGAAACTCACCCCGTCGACGGCTTTCACGACGCCGTTTCGCGTGGGGAAATGCTTGGTGAGACCTTCGACCCTGAGAAGAACATCGCTGGCGATCATAGAACGTCGTGCCTCCAGCAGCGGCTCAAATGGTCGGGTTCGGCGACGAGAAGCGGCGGGTTTTCCTCACAGACGGGCATTCGGAACGGACAGCGCGGCGCGAAACTGCATCCCGGCGGCAGCGCCATGACGCTCGGCACATTGCCTGGAATGGGGTTGAGGCGCAGCCGCTCACCGGTCGCGGACCGGTCCCGCGATGCATCCGGGATGCAGGCGAGAAGCCCGCGCGTATAAGGATGCTTCTGATGTTCGAACAGACGCCCGACCGTCGCCTTTTCGACGACGCGACCCGCATACATGACAACGACATCGTGTGCGATCTCCGCAACGACGCCCAGATTGTGGGTGACGAAGAGTATGCTCATCCCGATCTCGCGCTGTAGGCGCCGAAGTAAATCGAGGATCTGCGCCTGGATGGTCACGTCGAGTGCGGTGGTCGGTTCGTCGGCAATGAGTAAGTTGGGATTGCAGGCGAGTGCGAGCGCGATCATGGCGCGCTGGCGCATGCCGCCCGACATCTGATGCGGATATTCGTCGAGCCGACGATCGGCCGCGGGGATCTCGACCAGTTCGAGCATGCGCTTGGCTCGCTGCCGCGCCTCACTCCGCGACACGGTCTCGTGCAGCCGGACCATCTCCATGATCTGATCGCCCACCGTGTAGAGCGGGTTGAGMSYCGTCATCGGCTCCTGGAAGATCAKTGCGATTTCCCGGCCGCGGATGCTCCGCATCTTTTTCTCCGGCACCTGAGCCAGATCGAGGACGTGCCCGCCGCTGGCGCGGTAGAGGATCTGACCGCCGACAATGCGTCCCGGCGGCGACAGGAGCCGCATGATGGACAGGCTGGTGACCGATTTTCCGGAACCGGACTCGCCGACCACCGCGACAGTTTCGCCGCGTTTGACGTCGAAACTGACGCCGTCGACGGATTTCGCGACGCGATCCCCTGCCTCGAAATGCGTACGCAGGTCGTCGACGCGAAGAACGATATCGTCGGCGAGCGCGCTCATCGCGCTCCAACCCAACCGCAATGCGGGCAAGCAGAGCTCTCGAGCGTCGACTTCACCTTGGGCTCGTAGCGGCCAGCCTTGATGGCCTCTGAACCCAGCACCGTGAAACGCGGCACGATCAGCCTGTCGATGCGTGCCTCATCACCCATCGAATCTCGTATCTTGAGATCGCTGTCGGTGACGTCGAAAAGGGTGAACTCCGCCCGCGTGCCCGGCTTGAGCAGGTTCTCGGTCGGAAGGCCGACAACCGTCATCGGCGCCAACGTCGATGCTTCGATCACGGCATCGAACGGCATGCCCACCGCAAGCAGCTTAGACATGGTCGTGCCCATGTCCCACACCGGATTGTCGAGTGAGCGGTTATGCAGATCGGTCGAGATCGAGAACGGCAACAGGCCGCGCTGGATCGCGATCTCCGCAACGCGGAACGAGAACGACGCACCGCCGTGGCCGACATCGAGACGCACGCCATCCTTCGCACAGCGCTCGGCCAAGAGAAAGAGGTCCTCGTCCTCGATGAGGTTGCCGGCGGGCTTGCCGTTGAAGCAATGAGTGATCACATCGCCAGGGCCAAGAACCTCGAGCACTTCGTCGAAGAGCGGAGGCGGCTCGCCGACGTGAACCATCAAAGGTAGCTTGAGGATTTTGGCGACCTTCTTGGCGATCTTTACCGGGGTAATGCCCCAGCTGCCGAGAATGACCCCGCTCGCGCGAACCTTGATGCCGATGATCACGTCGCGGTTGGCCTCGACGCAGGCAATCGTCCGATCGATATCGATCGAGCGCATGTCGATCAACTCGCTGACACGGTTGCACGCCACCAGGCCGATCGACCCGATGTTCAGGAACGCGCGAATGCGTTCCTTCGCCGGCTCGATGATGAACTCTCGGAAGCCGTGAAAATTAGCCTCCCCCGCCGATCCCGCATCGACGATGGTGGTGACACCGCGCTCGACCCCGCAGAGGTTGGGTCGAATGGAGATGTCGGTCCCGCCATGCCAGACGTGTGCGTGAAGATCGACCCAGCCGGGTGAAATGAACGCACCCGCAGAGTCGATGCGTTCGACGCCGTCAGGCGCTGCCAGCGACGGACCGACATTCTGAATGAGGCCGTCCGCCCCGATCAGGATATCCACGCTCCCCTGAGGCGTTCCGGGTCCGAAGGCGACCGGTTTGACGCCCGACAGAAGAAGCGGCTTTCCCGTTCCTGGGGAAAAAGTCATTGCTCAAAGATCCTTTCTGAGACGCGGGTCGAGCAGATCGCGGAACCCATCGCCCACCATCTGAAGCGATAGGACCGACACGACAATCGCAACGCCGGGGAMGAGGGTCATCCAATCCGCTTGCCCGATATATTGGCGGCCGGCGGCAATCATGGTTCCCCATGTCGGAATTTCAGGACTGACGCCGAGCCCGAGAAACGACAAGCCTGCCTCGGCAAGCATGGCGTAAGCGAAGATGAACGTGCCTTGCACGAGAATCGGCGAAATCAGGTTGCGCAACACGTGCCGCGTCATGATCCGCCATGTGGGGACGCCGAGCGCCCGCGCCGCTTCGACATAGGGCAACTCGCGGATCACGAGGGTCGATGCGCGCACGATGCGCGCGAGGCGTGGCGTGTAGACGATCCCCAAGGCGACGATGACGGTGACCAGGGACGGGCCAAGCGCCGCGACGAGCGCAATCGCCAGGAGAATGTCGGGAAACGCCATCATGGCATCGATAATGCGCGCGATCGGCGTATCAAGCCGTTTGAAGAACCCCGCGACGAGGCCGAGCGTCACACCGAAGATCGCAGCGAACGTGACGACGGAGAYGCCGACGAGGAGAGACAGTCGACCGGCATAGATCGTCCGGCTGAACACATCGCGACCGAACTCGTCCGTGCCGAACCAGAACGTTGCGCTCGGCGGCTTCAAGCGATTGACGATGGACAATTTGTTGGGGGCATAGGGCGCGATGACGGGAGCGAGAACCGCAAGGAGTGCGATCACCAGAAGGGCAAGCACGCCAAGGAGCACGGTCTTCCGGCTGACGAGCCGCAGGATAAATCCGACCGAAGTCGGTGCGGGAGAGGATGCGACGCCGGCCATCAGTAACGCACCCGCGGATCGACGAGCAGATAGAGCATGTCGATGAGAAAGTTGATCAGAACGTAGAGCGCCGCGATGATGAGCAGCGCTCCCTGAATGACAGGATAATCACGGCGCAAGACGGCTGACACGACGAGACTCCCAACTCCCGGAAGTCCGAAGACGGTCTCCGTGACCACGGCTCCGGAGACGAGCAACGCTGCCGTGATGCCGACGACAGTCAGGACCGGTATGAGCGCGTTCTTGAAGGCATGCTTCATG
>NZ_JBFUKD010000403.1:0-3486 GCF_056401005.1 Microvirga sp. P4_G7
GAGTTGCTCCCGGTTTATGGCGGGATCGCGGCAGAGCTTTGGTGCGAAATCGCCAAAGTGAGGAAGGTTTCGAGGTGTTGCGAGGCAGCAACATTTCATCGTGGTTAACGAGCCTTAGCGAAGTGGCTCGGATGAAAACCAGACCTCATCGTAGACGGCGACCGCGCTCTCGTCCGGTTTCCGCATTGTGCGACGCCACACCGAGCGGATGGTTTGCGAGTGTCCTTTTGCGGCCGTCCGGAATGATTCTCTCGTCGTCTCGCCTCGGCAGGCGATGAACCCGACATTCATGAGCGTGACGGCTTCGAACCCGGCGGGCAAATGCGTCACCAGGATCGTCGGTCCCCACCCTCCGCCGGGCTGCCAGGGAAAGATCAGTCGTCCCCCTGGCTTCAAGGCCTTCAACCATTCGGGATCGGGCGCGGAAACCCCTGCATTGACATAGACGATGTCGCAATCGGGAAGAGGCGTGCGGAGCGCCGAGCGCGCTTGCACGGCCGCTTCAGGGTAAGCCGCGAGATTGGCGTCCGCCTCGGCTGCCAGGTCCGGTTGGTATTCGTACGCGCTCACGTGCCCACCCGGACGCACCAGCAACGCCATGATCGCGGTGTAATAGCCCAGACCCGCGCCCACATGAACGATCGTCTCTCCCGGTGCGGGATGAACGGCTGCGAGCCACGCAGCATGGAGCGAGGGCTCGCCATTGTTGATCCCTCGGTCCGCTGCAATCGCGACCAACACATTCTCGTAGAGATCGGAGATGGACGTGGTCGTCGACGCGACTCCAAAGCTGATCGTCGTCCAAGGCGGCGGAGGGAGAAAAGCTTCGCGCGGAACGGTGGCAAAGGCATTCTCGATACGAGCATCCTCGACGCCCGCCGCGCGCATGATGCGGCGCGCGTATCGACGACGATCGTCTTCGTATGCGAGGGCCATGCCCCAACAAGCCGTGAGGCGCTCGCAGGGTTCCGGAAGGCCGGTCGCCGACTACATGCGGAAGACGCCGAACCGGGTCTCGGGGACCGGCGCGTTGAGCGCCGCGGAGAACGCCAGAGCGAGGACGCGGCGGGTCTCGGAGGGAAGCACCACGCCGTCGTCCCAAAGCCGCGCCGTCGCGTAGTACGGGCTCCCCTCTTCCTCGTACTTATCGCGGATCGGCGCTTTGAATGCCTCCTCGTCCTCGGCGCTCCAATTCTTGCCCTCGGCCTCGAAATTGTCGCGCCGCACTGTGGCGAGGACGCTGGAGGCCTGTTCGCCGCCCATGACGGAGATGCGGGAGTTCGGCCACGTGAACAGGAAGCGCGGCGAATAGGCTCGTCCGCACATGCCATAGTTTCCGGCGCCAAAAGATCCTCCGACAAGAAGGGTGATCTTGGGCACCTGCGCGCAGGCGACCGCAGTTACGAGTTTCGCCCCGTCCTTGGCGATGCCACCGGCCTCGTATTGGCGCCCCACCATGAAGCCGGAAATGTTCTGAAGGAAAAGCAGCGGGATACGGCGCTGACAGCACAGCTCGATGAAGTGAGCGCCCTTGAGTGCACTTTCGGAGAACAGGATGCCGTTATTGCCGATGATGCCGACGGGCATGCCCCAGATGCGCGCGAAGCCGGTGACGAGCGTGGTGCCATAAAGGCGCTTGAACTCGTCGAACTCCGACCCGTCGACGAGGCGGGCAATGACCTCGCGAATATCGTATTGCTTCTTCAGGTCCGTCGGGACGATCGCGTCGAGATCTTCGATCGCATATTTCGGTTCGACGGGCTCGATCAGGTCGAGGTCGACGACCTTGCGCGTGTTCAGCGTGCCGACGATCCGGCGGACGATCGAAAGTGCGTGATGATCGTCGGTCGCGTAGTGGTCGGCAACGCCCGACTGGCGTGCATGCACGTCGGCGCCTCCGAGATCCTCCGCCGAAACCACTTCGCCTGTCGCTGCCTTCACCAGCGGCGGCCCCCCGAGGAAGATCGTGCCTTGCTTGCGTACGATAATCGTCTCGTCCGACATCGCCGGAACATAAGCACCGCCGGCGGTGCAGGAACCCATGACGCAAGCGATCTGGGGGATGCCGAGAGACGACAGGATGGCCTGATTGTAGAAGATCCGGCCGAAATGCTCCCTGTCGGGAAACACCTCGGTCTGATGCGGGAGATTGGCGCCGCCAGAATCGACGAGATAGACGCAGGGCAGCCGGTTCTCCCGAGCGATCTCCTGGGCCCGGAGATGCTTCTTGACCGTCATCGGGTAGTAGGTGCCGCCCTTGATGGTGGAATCGTTGCAGACGATCATGACCTCACGGCCGGAAACGCGGCCGATGCCGGTGATCAGCCCGGCGCCATGAATCGCGTCGTCGTACATCCCGTGAGCCGCCAGGGACCCGAGCTCGAGGAACGGGGCGCCCGGGTCGAGCAATCGCGTCACCCRCTCGCGCGGTAGAAGCTTGCCCCGGCCCAGGTGCCTCTCGCGGGCCTTTGCCGGTCCACCCGCCGCTGCTTCGGCGCGCTTCGTCTGCAGGTCGCGGCCGAGTTCGTCCCAAGAGGCACGATTGGCCTGCGCCGCTTCCGAGGTCAGATCGACGGATGTGGCAATCACGGGCACGGGGCGCCCCCTGTCCTTGATGAGATGTCCGAAGCCTTGCAGCGGAGGCGGCTAGCCCTTCGCCCGGATGACTGTCGTCTCACGCGGCGCGCCAGGGCCGCAACGATAGGCAACGCCCTTCACCAGCGCCCAGTCCGGCGATTGCCGTTGCAGATAGAGATGGGTGCCGCCGAGGGCGACCACCTGATTCTGCATGCTCCACAGCTCACTCCTGAAGCCCGGCGTGGTCGACACGGTCGGACTGACTTCGCCGAGGCGGGTGCAGACGCGTACGTCGGCGGGCGAATCGACGGTGTGGATGAGTTCCTCGGGCGTCGGTCGGTAGGCGCAGGCCGAAACCGACAATGCGATGAAAGAGGCAAGAAGGGCGCGTTGCATTCGAAGACCCGCATTGTTCAAAGTCGAGGTTAGCATAGAGCACGAACTGCCAAAGAGGAGAAGCCTCCCCGTCAGTTGTGCCCCGCCATCGCGCCGCTCCCGACCGACCGATCCACGTCGGCGCCGATAGTCTTCCCGAAGATGGCCTCGAAACCGGATCGCATGATGCTATCGACCTCGGGCATGGTGACGGGAAGGCCGAGGTCGACCAGGCTCGTCACGCCGTGCTGGACGACGCCGCAGGGCACGATGCCGGAAAAGTGGGACAGGTCAGGTTCCACATTGAGGCTGATCCCGTGGAAGGTGACCCAGCGCCGGACCCGGATCCCGATGGCGGCAATCTTGTCTTCGGCGCCGATGCCCTTATCAGGACGGCGGACCCAAACGCCGACCCGATCCTCCCGTCGCTCCCCGCGCACGTTGAACGCGGCGAGAGTCGTGATCAGCCAAGCTTCGAGGGCCGTCACATAGCGACGGAGATCCGGATCTCGGCGCTTGAGATCGAGCATGACG
>NZ_JBFUKD010000404.1:0-3479 GCF_056401005.1 Microvirga sp. P4_G7
GTGTAGGCGAGATAGACCACCACCATCACGAACACGACGAGCGAATACGTCCAATTGAACTCGTACGCCAACATGCCGAGCACGAGCAGGAGCTCGATCACCGTCGGAACGAGCGTCAGCACCACGAGGCGGGACAATTCTTCGATGCCGCGCCGGCCGCGTTCGAGCACCCGCGTCAGGCCGCCGGTCTTGCGTTCGAGATGAAAGCGCAACGACAGACGATGCATGTGTTCGAACGTTTGCAGCGCCAGCTTGCGGACGGCGTGCATCGCGACCTTGGCGAACAGACCGTCGCGGACTTGCGTCAAGAGCGCCATGACGATGCGCACGATCCCGTAGAGGATCGTCAGCATGATCGGCGCGCGCCATAGCCAGGAACCAGCCGTAGCCGCGGCTTCCGCCGCCTGCGGATTGGTGCTCGTGACGGCAATGAGCGCGTCGGTCGCCCATTTGAACGTGAACGGCATCGTCACGGTGACGAATTTCGCCACCAGGAGGAGCCCGAAAGCCAGAAAGACTCGCCCTTGAAGGTCGGGTCGCCCGTGCGGCCACAGATAGGGCCAGAGCTTTACGATGGTCGACACCAAGCCAGGGGTCTTCGGAGCGTTGTGACGCGCCGAAGGAGCGGCGGGAGTGGGAGGCATAGTTTAGAATCCGGTAAAGGTAGCCACCGGATATAAGGGATCCGGGAGACGAATTCACCCTTCTCGGCAGGTTTTAGGGATTAATCTGCGCTTGGTTGGCCGGCAGCACGAAAACCTGTCCCGGATAGATCAGATTGGGATTGCGGATCTGCTCCTGGTTGGCGTTGTAGATCACCGTGAAGCGATGTCCTTCCCCATAGATCCGGCGGCTGATCCGCCACAGATTGTCACCCTTGGAGACGATCGCAGTGGCGACGTCCGGAATGACGACTGTCCCCGGCGGCAATGCTTTGGGGTCGCTGGACGTTGCCGCTGCGCTGGCGGTCGCCTGATTCGGGGTCTGGACGGTGCTCTGGCCCGGGGTCTGCGGTCCACCCGCGACGGGCGGCGAGGCCGGCGAAGCTTCGCTCGCAGCCATCTCGACGGGGACGCTGAAAGCGACTTCGGCCCGCGACTTCACGTTGCCTGACACCGGATCCACATCATCGAGACGGACGCGATAATCGCCGGATTTCATGCCCTTGCCGATAGCGAAGGAGAACTTCCCGTCTCCCCCCGCCCCACCGGGGGCGATGAACGAATCATTGAGGTAGAGGCGAACAGTTGCGCCAGGCGCGGCCTGGCCGGAAACGAACAGGCGCCCGCCTTCTTCGGTTTCCACGGTCGCAATCTTGATCTCGACGCGAACACCKGCGGGCGCGGCCGCTTTTCCATCCTCGGTCGAGCCGGATTTGGGCGCAGTCGTCGGCGCGGACGAAGCCTCCTTCGTCGCTTTGGCGTCTGGAGGCTCCGGATTGGACAGGAGGACCGTCGGCTTATCGGGAGCAGCCAAGGCGACGAGCGGACGCGAATCGCCGTTGATGACCACCGTCACGCTTTCCCGGGACCGCTGCCGCGAGCCATCCGGGGCGATCGATTGAAGAATGATCTCGTGCGAGCCGCGCGGCAGGGGTGGCGGAACGAGGGCGAAAAGCCCTGAAGCGTCCGCCACGGCGCGCGCGTGGACTTGATCGCCACGCAGAAGCTCGATGGTCGCACCCGGCGCAGCGCGCCCGGCGATCACGCTGTCGCCGTCTGGCTCGACGCGCACGACGTCGAACGACGGAAGGACCGCCCCAGGGACGGCTTTTTCGGCAGCCTTTGCCGCCTCCGCACTCGTCTCGGCGGGCTTGCCGCCCGCTGAAGCGGCGCCCGTCTGGGACGTTGTCGTCTGTTGCGCGGTCGATGGCGTCGCCGAGGGCGACGGTGCGGTCACAGGCGGAGGTTGGGTCGCAGCCTGCGGTTTAGCTTGATCCTGAGGTGTCTCGTTGCTGCCGGAGCCGATTCTGCCGGGCTCCCACGCAAGCATGCCTATCAGCACTGCGACGACGACGATCGCCGTGCCGCCGAGAACGTAGAGCGTCCCCCTGCCCTGTTCCTGGTTCGCCATGATGCCTTTTCTCAAACGTGGCACTTTCGTTCATTTAAACCGTTTATCTTTCAAAAGGCTACGGCCATAAGGAAGATTAAGATGTACTACGAATCGGAGCCCAGCTCTTCCGGCTCCCCGGAATTCCCAATGCCTGCTATCCGCTCGATATGTGTCTATTGTGGCTCCGGATTCGGTAGCGAGCCCGTGTTCAAGGAAAGTGCGGCGGCATTAGGCCGCGCTATGGCCGAGCAAGGAATCAAACTCGTCTATGGGGGCGGCAATGTCGGCCTCATGGGGACCATTGCGCACGCGGTTCTCGAACACGGCGGATATGTCACCGGCATCATACCGGACTTCCTGAAGTCGCGAGAAAAGCTCCTGGACAACGTGCAGGAGACGATCGTCGTTCCGGACATGCACACCCGCAAGCGCCTGATGTTCGAAAAGGCGGATGCTTTCGTGGCGCTGCCGGGAGGAATCGGCACGTTGGAAGAACTCGTCGAGCAGATGACCTGGTCCCAGCTCGGCCAGCACACCAAGCCGATCCTGATGCTGAGCATCAACGGCTTTTGGAAGCCGCTGCTCAGCTTGCTCGCCCACATGCGCGAGCAAGGCTTTATTCGCCAGGGGCTCGAGCTGAACTATATCGTCGCGGAGCAATCCAAGGACGTGCTGCCGATGCTGGAGGCGGCCGCTCGCCGCACGGGTATCGTTGCGAATGAAGAGCTGATCGAGCAGCGGTTCTAGGCGCTTCGGCCGAGTTACTCCGACCTCCTGAGGAGCCGCGAAAGCGGCGCCTGGAAGGATACACCCGTCAGAGCAGAGCGCCGCTCTTCAGCAGCTTGTACGTGATCGAATCCGTCAGGGCCTGGAACGACGCGTCAATGATGTTCGGGGACACGCCGATCGTCGTCCAGCGATCCTTCGCACCATCCGCGAATTCTATGAGAACGCGTGTCACCGCATCCGATCCGCCTTGATAGATGCGGACCTTGTAGTCGATCAGCTCGAGATCCTGGATCAGGTCCTGGTACTTACCGAGGTCCTTGCGCAAGGCTACGTCGAGTGCGTTGACGGGGCCGTTTCCTTCCGCAGCGGAAATCATGATCTCTCCGCCGACCTGGACCTTCACGATCGCTTCGGCGACGGTGACGAGTTGGCCGATGGCGTTGTAGCGCCGCTCCACATTGACCGAAAACCGCTCGACGTCGAAGAACGCCGGCACCTCGCCGAGCATGCGTTTGACGAGAACGTAGAACGATGCGTCGGCGCCTTCGAAAGCGAAGCCTTCCGCCTCCTTGCGCTTGACTTCGTCGAGCACCTTGCCGACCCGCGGGTCGTCCTTGTCGAGATTGAGACCGATCCGCTTCAACTCGGCGAGTATGTTCGAACGTCCACCCTGATCGGACACCAGGACCTTGCGC
>NZ_JBFUKD010000405.1:0-3476 GCF_056401005.1 Microvirga sp. P4_G7
GCGTATAGGGGTGCAGAGGGTTGTCGAAGAGCGCGTCCGTCTCACTCAACTCCACGATCTCACCGAGATACATGACGGCGACACGATCGCTCATATGACGGATCACGGCCAGATCGTGCGCGACGATGATGAGGGTCAGACCGAAGCGCGTTTTGAGATCTTCCAGGAGATTGATGATTTGCGCCTGGATCGACACATCGAGAGCGGAAACGGGCTCGTCGGCGACGATCAATTTCGGATCACCGGCAAGCGCCCGCGCGATTCCGATGCGCTGCCGCTGCCCACCGGAAAATTCATGTGGGTATCGGTCCGCATAGGCCGGCAGCAGCCCGACGGTGCGCAGAAGCTCGGCGACGCGCTCACGCCTGTCCTTGCCTTGTGCCAGGTTGTGAAGCCAGATCGGCTCGCCGACGATGTCGCCGACGCTCATGCGCGGATTGAGCGATGCGAACGGATCCTGGAAAATCATCTGCAGMTYGCKGCGCAGCGCACGCATCTCGCGAGATGACAGGGAAAGAAGCGAGCGGCCCTCGTAACGCACGTCGCCGTCGGTTGCCTCGATGAGACGGAGCAGAAGACGTCCGAGGGTCGATTTTCCGCAGCCCGATTCGCCGACGATGGCAAATGTCTCGCCGCGTTGCACGGCAATGGAGACGCTGTCGACTGCGCGCACCGTAACACCAGCGGAGAGGAGGCCGCCGCCGGTGAAATGTTTCTTGAGATTCACCGCTTCGAGAAGCGGTGCTTGATCCGGCGAGGTCGCGTTCATGCCGTTGCTCCGCGATGGTGTTCGAGGGGCGCGTACCAGCAGCGTGCGCGGTGGCCAGGCGTCACGTCGACGAGTGGCGGGGGATCATTGGCGCAATGCGAATCGGCAAACGGGCAACGGGGTGTGAAGCGGCAACCCATCGGCATCATGTCCGCCGGCGGAACGGTTCCACGGATCGTCGCGAGCCGCCCCTGCCGCCGTCCAAGCGATGGCACCGATCCCATCAGACCAATGGTGTAGGGATGCTGAGGATCATCGAAGATCGCCTCAACCGAGCCCGATTCCACAACGCGACCCGCGTACATCACGACCACCTCGTCGGCCACCTCGGCCACGACACCGAGATCGTGCGTGATGAGGATCATGGCGGTGCCGGTCTCTTCCTGAAGACGGCGAATAAGCGTGAGGATCTGGGCTTGAATCGTGACGTCCAACGCCGTCGTGGGTTCGTCGGCGATGAGCAATTGTGGATCGTTCGCGAGCGCCATGGCGATCATGACGCGCTGACGCATTCCTCCGGAAAGCTCGTGCGGATAGGCGCGCAGGCGCTTTTCCGGTGCTGGAATGCGGACCTTCTTCAGCATTTCAAGCGCCCGTTCCCAGGCTTCGGCTTTCGAGATGTTGCGATGCCTGATGATACCTTCGGCGATCTGATCGCCGATCGTGAACGACGGATTGAGCGACGTCATCGGTTCCTGAAAGATCATCGCGATCCGGTCACCGCGCATGTCTGCCTGCTGGCGCGCCGGCAGGTTCAGGAGGTCAATTCCTTCGAAGCGGGCGGATCCGCCAACGATCCGTGCCGGCGGCGTCGGGAGCAATCCCATCAGAGCCAATGCCGTGACACTTTTTCCGCAGCCGGATTCGCCGACAATACAGAGGGTCTTGCCTTTTCCGACCGAGAACGAGACGTCATCAACGACATTGACGTGTTTCGGAGCGCCGTCGAAGCGAACCGACAGGCCATCGACTTTCAGGAGAGCTTCATCGTCGGAAGGTGCTGCGGCACCCTGCGTTGATACGGCCTCTGCGATTTGCACAGCGCTAGATTCCATCTGCGAGTTCACCTTGGGCCATCGCGGGCCGTGCGTCCGAGAGTCGGTTGTGGGTTGCGAGAGGTGCGGTCATCACCTTCAGGAGACCRTCACGTACTTGTTCCAGATGTTCGCGCATTGCCTGCTCTGCCGCATGAGCGTCCCGTTCGGCGATCGCTGCGATGATGCGGCGGTGCTGATCGACATAGCGAACCTGGCCACTGGAGGATCGCGCCCGGTCGCGGAGTTGGCGCCAGTTAATATCCTGCCGGATGCGGTCGACGGTGTCGAAAATGGCGAGAAGAAGTGTGTTGCCGGCGGCTTCTGCGATGGCGCGATGAAGAGCGCCGTCCCACAATTCACGTGCATCGGCATCACCGCCTGCGCTCTCGGCGGTTTTTTCCGCAAGGTGGGTCATTCGCTCAACGTCCCCGTTGGACGCGCGTAACGCCGCCATGCGAGCGAGAGCAGGTTCGATTTCGAGACGAACTTCCATGACCTCGAGGGGATTTGTGCGCTTCGACAACTCGCCGAGATCGGATTCCGCGTGGAGCGGGCGAGAGCCTAGAAATGTGCCTTTGCCCTGGTGGCGCCAGATCCTGCCTTCGGCCTCGAGTACCTCGAGAGCCCGCCTCAGAGCGCGGCGGCCTATTCCCAGGCGGACAGCCAAGTCGCGTTCCGGCGGAAGGCGCTCGTCGGCCATGAATGAACCATCGTCCAGCAGGCTTCGAAGCTGCGAGAGCGCGAAGTTCGAGATGTCCGGCAATGGCGCCTTGTTGGACATGTCACCCTGGCTCCAGGTGCAACCAATTGTTTCATTGGTACGGATTAGGATTGATTTCGGCGGCTGAAAACAAAAGCTTTCGGCCGCCAACCTAGGTGTAATCCGAACCAATTGGCAAATGGTTTCATTTCAGACAATGGTTGAACTCGCCTGTTGAGCGAATGCAAGGACCGGGCCAGAAGTAAGGAGGGCGTTCCCTCAAACCATGCGATCTTCGCTCGCAACGCGGGGCAGCGTCGGTGCGTCGGCCGGAGAGACTGATGAATTGGCCGGAACGTCGGGCCCCGGTCTCACAGGCGTGAGCCGCTTTTCGAGGGTGGCAATTTGCTTGGCCAGGGCATCGATGCTGGCTTTCAGAGCCAGGACATCAGCGGCGTCCGGAACGGCTTGAACCCTTGTAACGACTGGTCCCAGGGGTGGGTCGGTTCGGGCCACCGTTTGCATTGCGTGCGAGCGCGGCGGCGCCGGCGCGGATCTTCCTCTCCCGACAACGCGCCGAAATCCCCGGAGGACCATCCAGATCAGCCAGAGAACCACGATGGCGGCGAACAGGGTCAAGCCCAAGCCCGTTGTGTTGCTCGTCAATCCTTCGAACATACGACACTCCTTTCGAGAAGGAGCTAGAAGGACGATGTGGCGTGTTTGCGGCCAAACAAAATCGCCATCGGAAAACGCTCTGGCTCTGCCCCGGGAGCTGGGCTATTGCTGGCCAGCAAATTTTCCGGTTCAGGCCGTGTATCTGTCGGCTCGAAGGTTATTCCGGAACAGCAGGCCTGTTCTTCGGGTTGAGCCAGCACAGAGCGAGGGTGTCCAAGTGGAGTAACACAAGCGTCGTTTCCGCACGCACACGGTCGAATGCGGTATGGGGAATGGGTTTTTGTTCCGGCTC
>NZ_JBFUKD010000406.1:0-3452 GCF_056401005.1 Microvirga sp. P4_G7
GCACCGGACCAGTCGGCTACGTCGCCGGTTRCTGTCTGTCTTTGACCAGTCCGAACACGCTGCTGCAGGAAACGGTCAGAGCCTACACGCGCGGTTGGTATGCCCAGGTCGTGGATGACCTGCCGGCGATCGCCGACGGTCTGATCGCGCCGATGCCGGGCCCGGGGCTCGGCATCGACCTCAAGCCGGAATTCCTCGAACACCCGACGACCATTCGCCGCCGCAGTGCGGCTTGATGACCAAGGAGATTCTTCACATGGCGGACGACGACTACGCCGAGCTGAAAGAGAAGCTTTTCACAGCGGTCCTATCGGATTGTCTCGACCATTGCGGATTGACCAAGCAGGCACTCCCATCGTTCGTGCGGCCGTTGGACGAGAGCAGTGTGATGGTCGGCCGTGCGCGCACAGCCGCCTTCATGGAAGTCTATCACGTCGAGCCGGATTCGAATCCCTACGAGCTTGAAATCGCTCTGATCGACAGCCTGAAGCCGGGCGAGATTCCCGTGTTCGCGTGTTCGAACAGGGCACGGATCGCCCCATGGGGCGAGTTGCTCTCGACCGCCTCCAAAGTGCGCGGCGCCGCTGGTGCGCTCATGGACGGATGCGTGCGGGATATCAAGGCGATCAAAGCCATGAACTTTCCCGTGTTCCACGGCGGTATTGCACCGCTGGACTCGAAGGGGCGTGGAAAAATCATGGCGATTGACATCCCGATCGAGTGTGGCGGCGTGCCGGTGGCGAGCGGGGACCTGGTTTTCGGCGACGCTGATGGCGTCGTGGTGATTCCCCGCGCATTCGAGGACGAGATCCTGCGACTCGCATTCGAGAAGATCAGCGGGGAACGCAACACGTTGCGCGATCTTCAGCAAGGCGACGCCTTGGCGACCGTCTTCGCGCGCTACGGCATTCTATAAACAGTCATTCGAGGGACGCCTGATCATGATCGTCGACTGCCACGTCAACATCTACGATGACAACCAAATGCTGCCTCTCTATTCCGATCTCGCCAAGCGGGCTCGCCCGGGCGGATTTCCGCTAAAGAGCAATTGCGAAGTCGTGTATGAAGCCATGCAGGACGTCGACAAGGCGATCATCTTCTCGTTGCGCTACAAGGACGCGATCGGCATCGACGGGGATGATGAGGTTACGGCGCGTGCTGTCGCCAAGCATCCCGACAAGTTCATCGGTTTTGCAGCCGTCGATCCCAGAATGCCCGATTGCATGGATCTCCTTGTTCACGCGATCGAAGACTTGAAGCTCAAGGGCGTGAAGTTTGGGCCGATCTACAACGGCGTCAGTCTTCTCGATCCGCGTCTCGAGCCGGTCTACGCGTATCTGCAGAAGAATAATCTCCCTTTGACGATGCATATGGGGACGACCTACGGGACCAACGCACCGATCCATTGCGGACGTCCGCTCGACGTCGACACGATCGCTCATCGCTATCCCGATCTGAAGATGGTCATGGCTCATATGGGCCACCCTTGGTACGAGGAATGCATCGTCGTTTCCCGCAAGAATCCCAATGTCTATTGCGAGATATCGGCTTTGTATTACCGCCCCTGGCAGTACTACAATATTCTCGTATGCGCGCAGGAATACCTGATCACCGAATGGAACAAGATCTTCTTCGGCACGGACTTTCCTTTCACCAGCGTGYAAGATTCGATCGACGGCCTGCGCAACATCAATCGACAGGTTGAAGGGACGCATCTTCCCAAGATCTCCGAGAACACCATCGAGCGGATCATCAACTCGAATCCGCTCGAGCATTGGTGGCACGGCGGGTATCCCGGCTAAGGAGCGAACGATGGCGGACGAGGACGAAAAGAAGCTTCGCTCCGGCGAATGGTTTGCCCGGCAGGATTCCTATGGGTTCATCTATCGGTCCTGGCTGAAGAACCAAGGCCATCCACAGAGGATGTTCGACGGCCGTCCGGTGATCGGAATTTGCAACACCTGGTCCGACCTGACCCCATGCAACGGGCATCTGCGCGAACTCGCTGAGCACGTCAAACGTGGGATCTACGAAGCCGGTGGCTTTCCGCTCGAGTTTCCCGTGACGTCGCTGAGCGAGCCTCTGATGCGACCCACGACAATGCTGTTTCGCAATCTCGCCAGCATGGACACCGAGGCCTCGATCCGATCAGGTCCGATGGATGGCGTCGTGCTCCTTGTCGGCTGCGACAAGACGACTCCCGCCACATTGATGGGCGCGGCAAGCGTCGACTTGCCGACGATTGTGGTCTCCGGCGGGCCGATGCTGTCCGGGCGCTGGAAGGGGCGACAGATCGGCTCCGGCACCGACGTGATCCGCTTCAAGGAAGCGGTGCGAGCCGGCGAAATGTCGATGGAGGAATTCATCGCGGCCGAAGCCGCCATGTCGCGTAGTGCAGGCTCGTGCATGACGATGGGAACAGCTTCCACCATGGCAAGTCTGTGTGAGGGGCTCGGTGTGTCGCTCCCGGACAACGGCGCGATTCCTGCTGTCGATGCGCGGCGTCGAACACTCTCATTCGACAGCGGCCGCCGCATTGTCGAGATGGTTCGGGAAGATTTGCGGTTGTCGAAAGTCGTGACACGCGACGCGTTTCGAAACGCCATCGTGTTGAATGCAGCCCTTGGCGGCTCGACAAATGCCGTCGTTCACCTGCTCGCCTTGGCGGGGCGTCTTGGAGTGGACCTCTCGCTCGATGATTGGGACCGCTGGGGACGGGACGTTCCATGCCTGGTCAACCTGATGCCATCAGGGGAATATCTGATGGAGGACTTCTATTATGCTGGCGGGGTTCCCGCGGTTCTTAACGAGGTGCGTTCGAAACTCGCGACCGAACAAGTCACCGTGACGGGGCAGTCGTTAGGCAATGTCGTCGCCGGCGCCGCTATCCATGACGACCGTGTGATCAAGTCCCTCGACGCTCCGTTCAAGGCGCTCGGCGGCATTGCCGTTCTGCGCGGAAACCTGGCCCCCAACGGCGCGGTGCTCAAGCCGTCTGCGGCGTCGCCGCATCTGATGCGCCACCGCGGCAAGGCGGTGGTCTTCGACGGGCCCGACGATTTGAAGAAGCGGATCGATGACCCCAACCTCGATGTCGACGCGTCGAGCGTGCTCGTCCTGCGCAATTGCGGTCCGGTCGGCTATCCGGGGATGGCTGAAATCGGCAACCTTCCGCTCCCGCCGAAACTTCTTCGCGCCGGCATCACCGATATGGTGCGCGTGTCCGATGCGCGCATGAGCGGGACCGCGTACGGCACGGTGGTGTTGCATGTGGCGCCGGAGGCGGCCGTCGGAGGCCCCCTGGCACTGGTGCGCGATGGCGACATGATCGAGCTCGATGTCGAGAGCCGTCGTCTGCATCTCGACGTGACGGACGCCGAGCTCGCAAAGCGACGAGAGGAAATCGTGCCGTTCGAATCGCCGTTCACGCGCGGCTGGGAGAAGCTCTACGT
>NZ_JBFUKD010000407.1:0-3442 GCF_056401005.1 Microvirga sp. P4_G7
ATCGTACATCGAGCGACAACGTCTTCGTCGCGGGCGATATGCGGCGCGGACAATCCCTCGTCGTGTGGGCGATCCGCGAAGGCAGGCAGGCGGCCCGCGCAATCGATGAATTCCTCATGGGTTCGAGCGTGCTGCCGCGCTGAAGGCAACGAAGCGCGTCGTTCAAATCGCTACGACGGCGGCCAGCGAAAATCGTCGGCGCGCCCCGGAGGTGGATTTGACGGCGCGCCTTCCCGCAAGGAGCGCTGGATCGGATAGGCGCGATCCCCCGTCAGCCGCGGTGGCGTGGAGATCAGCGTCCCGCCCTGCGCGAGATCCGGTCGCGTCAAAGGAAGCACGGGGCCGATCAAGGGCTTCGACGGCAAGACCGGAAGATCAGCCGGTTCAGGCGGCATCGGAAGCGAGGCTTCGAGTGAAGCGCCCTCGGGAACTGGCTCTCCGGGCTTGATCGCATTGACGGCACCGGACGCACCGGAATCGAGAATTGTCTTGATTGCGACATCGGCGAAGTGGGCGACCTTTCGCGCACCGGCGCTGGTGAACAGCACACCGTCGTTCGTGCGCAATTTCGCTGTTTGTCCTTCCACATCGGGGCCGGTCATCGTGTACCGGTTCTCCTCGTCGACGAAGCCCGGCCAGATATCGACATATTCCCCGCCGAAGCGGTGAGCGCCGTCGCGAAAGATGTCGTTCATCGCGATGAGATCGTCGGACAGCTTGTCGCTGCGCATCGGCGGCAGACCGATCCAGACGAACGGAATATTGCGCTCCTTGAACAGGCGCGCCACCGCTTCCACGCGCTGGCGGTAGATATCCCGCCAGCGGTCGGTCAACGGCTCGAAACTGTCGTTGCCCTCCTTGATCGGCGAGCGATCGTTCACGCCCAGCATCACCACGGCGAGCGTCACCTTCTGACCACCGTCGAGAGTGTCCCTGATGAATTTTGGCCACTCGTCCGGATTCGAGCGCACAAGTCCGCTCTCGCCGCGAGACTTGCGCACAATGGCGACATCCTCGGACTCGGCATACGCCTCATCGATGCCACGGCTTGCATAATCGGCGAGGGAATCACCGAAGACGACGATCTGCGTCGCCGCGTTCGGTTTCGTCTGTTCCTGTCGCGCGACCACCGGCTTCGGAGCCGGCTTCGGGCGTGCCGGACGGGCGATGGGCGCCTGCTGATAAGGTGTGGGATCGGGCGGAATGCCGAACAGGCGTCTCAGACTGAACCCTTGTTGCGGCGCCTGCTGGATGAGCTTTCCGGGGTAATAGCCAGGAGGATAAGCGCGAGGATCGCGGGCCCGTTGCTGAGGTGGCGGCGATGCGTAATAGCCACGCTGCTGAGGCGGGTAGCCGTATGGTTGTGCCCAAGCGCTCCCTGCCGCGAGTGCAGCAAGCATGACCGATACCAGACGGAGGCAGGGCACCAGACGCATCTATGATGAAACTCCCGACGACCCGCTCATTATAGGGCCTTCGAGGAGGGCCGTCAGCGGGCCGCGCGCAATTCGCGCAGCAGAGGACCGTCGGCGTAGCCGTCGGGAACAAGGTTGGCTGCGAGCTGGAAATTGCGCACCGCCTCACGGGTCTTGGAACCCAGCATCCCATCGGCATCGCCTTGGTAGAAGCCGAGAGAGGCGAGACGCTTCTGCAATTCTTGTCGCTGATCCTTGCTCAGCATGGGCTCGTGTTTCGGCCAATCGCCCTTGATCGGGCCGCCCCCCATCACCCGATCGCCCAGATGGGCCACACCCATCGCGTAGGCATCGGACGAATTGTAGGTCTTGATGATCGCGAAATTGTCCGTGATCAGAAAAGCCGGGCCGCTCGCGCCGCCGGGCAGAAACAGGCTCGCCTCGCCGGACCGCGGCAGAGCCTTGCCGTCGGCCCTGCGGACGCCCAAACCAGACCAGCTTGCGAAACCCTGGCGAAGATTGCGAAAATCGAACCCCTTGGGGAGATCGACTTCGAAGCCCCAGGCGAGACCGGGCTCCCAACCCTTCTGGCGCAGATAGTGGGCGGTCGACGCCAGGGCATCGGGAATCGACGCCCAGATATCGCGCGCGCCGTCACCGTCGCCGTCGACCGCGAATTCCATGAAGCTCGAGGGCATGAACTGGGTCTGCCCCATGGCGCCGGCCCAGGACCCGAGCATCTTTGCGCGATCGATATGATCCTGCTCGAGAATCTCGAGAGCCGTGATCAATTCCTTCTTGAAGAAATCGCCGCGATAGCCGGTATAGGCGAGCGTTGCGAGCGCCCGCACCACGTAGATCGATCCCGTGAAGCTGCCGAAATTGGTTTCCATGCCCCAAACACCGAGCACGACCGATCGCGGCACCCCGTAGCGGCGCTCGATCCCGTCGAGGGTCTTGGACCATTGCGCCGCAAGCTGCCGTCCGCGCTCCAGCTTCTGCGCCGAAACCGAACCTTCCACATAGTCCCAAATCGGGCGGACGAACTCGGATTGCTTCTTGGTGAGCGCGACGATCTTGGCGTCCGGCGACACGCCGCGGAACGCGTCGTCGAACGTCGCACGTGAGACACCGCGCGCCTTTGCCGCGGGCCAAAGGCCGGCGATGAAGCGATCGAACCCCACCTGCTGCGCTTGATCCTGCGCTCGCGCCGGCGAAACGGCCGCCGCCAATCCGACGGCGCTCGTCAGACCGAGAAGGAGAGCGCCGCAGACAATGCGGTGCATTACAAAGGCTTTCAGCATGATGGTTGCTCACGCAGGGACAGGTCGATCGACCCATTGCGCCATCATTGCCATTAACGAATCGTTGATCAACGCCCCGTTCAGGCAGCTTTCCGGGCCGCGAGGTTTTTTTCCCATCGCAGGGCCTGATCGACGATGGCAGCGAGGTCGTCGAAGCGCGGCTGCCAGCCGAGTGCCCTCAGCCGATCGACCTTGGCGACGAGCCGGGCCGGATCGCCGCCCCGACGCGGACTGAACCGGACTTCGAAATCGACGCCCGAGACCGCTTTGACCACGGCAATGACGTCGAGAACCGAAGCTCCATGTCCGTAACCGCAATTCAGGATCAGGTTGTCGCCGCCGCCGCGGAGATGGTTGAGCGCAGCGAGATGGGCGCGGGCCACGTCGTTGACTTGGACGTAGTCGCGGATGCACGTCCCGTCCGGGGTCGGATAGTCGGTGCCGAACACGTCGAGATGGGGCCGGTAACCCAACGCCACCTGCGAAGCGATCTTCAGCAAATGGGTCGCCTGGGGTGTCGATTGGCCAGAGCGTCCCTTCGGATCGGCGCCGGCGACGTTGAAATAGCGCAACACCGCGTAACGCAGGCCGTGCGCGTTCGCGACATCCTCCAGCATCCATTCGGTCGACACTTTGGTGCGTCCGTACGGATTGATCGGCGCGACCGGAAGGTCCTCGGACAGGGGACTGACATCGGTGTTGCCATAGACGGTCGCCGTCGAG
>NZ_JBFUKD010000408.1:0-3434 GCF_056401005.1 Microvirga sp. P4_G7
CCGAGTTCCCGAGCCCCCTGACAGGCGGCGGTGGGATCGCGATGATGAACGCTTCCTGGATCTGTTGAAGACGGCCGAACAATTGACCTATGATCGCGCCGCCCGACAGACCATTCGCGACGCGCTCGTCGAACGGCTTGAACCGCGCAAAAATTGCCGCAGCGTTGGACGCATTGGTGAAGGTCGCTCCGGAAAAACCGGCAAACGCGACCGCGTCCTGAACGCCGGGTGTTTCCTGCATGATCTTGGATGCTCTCTGCACGACAGCATCCGTTCGGGAGAGAGACGATCCTTCCGGCAACTGGATTACGACGATGGCATAGCCTTGATCGAGCGTCGGGATGAAGCCGCGCGGCACGACATTCGCGATCCAGACCGTCCCGGCGATCAAACCGACATAGATCGGCAGCACGATGAATTTGCGCCTGACGATACCGCCAACCGCCCGTGCGTAGCCGCCCGACATCGTCTCAAAGCCGCGATTGAAACCGTTTGCGCCCCATTTCGCCGCCCTTGTGATTGGATTTCGCGGCTTCTCGTCAGTGTGCGGCTTCAGCAGGAAGGCGGCCAGGGCCGGAGACAACGTGAGCGAATTGAACGCCGAGATGATCGTCGATACGGCGACCGTCAATGCAAACTGCCGGTAGAACTGCCCGGAGATGCCGGGAATGAACGCCGTCGGGATGAACACCGCGCTCAACACGAGCGCGATGGCGATGACGGCGCCACCGACTTCATCCATCGTTCTGTGGGCCGCTTCGCGCGGGCTGAGACCAAGCGCGATATTGCGTTCGACATTCTCCACCACCACGATGGCGTCGTCGACGACGATACCGATGGCGAGCACCATGCCGAACAAGGTGAGCGTGTTGATCGAAAAGCCGAGCGCCGCCATGACGGCGAACGTTCCGATCAGCGAGACCGGAATGGCGACGATCGGTATGAGTGCCGTGCGCCACGATTGAAGGAAGACGATCACGACGATGACGACGAGGAGGACCGCTTCGAACAGCGTCTTGTAGACCTCCTTTACGCTGTCGGCGATGAACTCGGTCGGGTTGTAAACGATCTCGTAGTCTATTCCGGGCGGAAAGGACTTCTTCAGGTCTTGCATCGTCGCAATGATCGAATCCGATGCAGCGAGCGCGTTCGTTCCGGGCCGCTGAAAGATGGCGAGTGCCACGGCCGGCTTGCCATTGAGATAGGAATTCGTGACGTAATCCTGTGCGCCGAGTTCGACACGAGCGACATCCTGTAACCGGACGAGCCGCCCGTCCTCCGTCGCCCGTACGATGATCTGTCGGAACTGCCTGGGATCATCGAAACGGCCCTGAGTCTTCACGACGAGCTGAAAGGCATTGTCGCTCGGGGTCGGCTCCGCCCCAAGGGAACCGCCGGATACCTGGATGTTCTGCTCCTGCACGGCACGCACGACGTCGCCTGACGTCATGCCGAACGCTGCGAGCTTTTCAGGATCGAGCCAGATGCGAAGGCTGTATTGCCGCTCGCCGAACAGGATGAGATCGCCTACGCCGTCCAGGCGCAGGAGAACATCGCGGATGTTGTTGCGCGCGTAGTTCGATACGTAGAGCTGGTCGTAGGTGTCATCCGGCGACAGCATATGAACGACCATCATGAGGTCGGGAGAGCTCTTGAGCGTCGTCACGCCGAGCGTACGAACTTCCTGCGGCAGGCGCGGCGTCGCGATGGCGACACGGTTCTGAACGAGCACCTGTGCGTCGTCGAGGTTCGTTCCCAGTTTGAAGGTGATGGTCAACGCCATTGATCCGTCCGACGTCGAGTAGGAGGACATGTAAAGCATGTCTTCGACGCCGTTGATCTGTTGCTCGAGCGGCGTCGCAACGGTCGCAGCGACAGTCTGCGCGTCCGCTCCGGGATAGCTCGCTCGCACCACGATCGTAGGCGGTGCGATCTCGGGATATTGGGCGACGGGCAAGGTCGTATAGGCGATGCCGCCGACCAGAAGCAGGACGATCGACAACACTGTCGCAAAGATCGGACGATCGACGAAGAAATGAGCGAACCTCATCGTGCGGATTCCTCAAGTTGTCGAATTAAGATCCGTTGCGTTCCCGGATCGGCGGAAGGGTCGCCATCTGCGGCGTGACCTTCACGCCCGCGCGAACGCGCACGATACCGTTGATGACGATGGTCTCGTCCCCTTTGAGCCCTGAACGGATCACACGATATCCGTCGATGCGCGGTCCAATCCGGACGGGGCGCATAGACACGACGTTGTCGTCACCAACGACGAAGACGACACGCCGGTCCTGATCGCTGCCGACAGCTTCGTCCGGCACCAATACGCCCTTGTAGGGATCCGAGCCGCTGATGCTGATCCGTCCGAAAAGTCCGGGTTTGAGGAAGAAGTCCTTGTTCTCGAAGATGGCGCGCGCCCGAATGGTTCCGCTTGCGGCATCAAGCCTGTTGTCGAGAAAGTCGAGATGACCCTTGCGGCGGGGCAATGTCTCATCCGTCATCGTCAACTGAACTTCGTTGGCCACCGTCGGTGTCGACGTCTGCGTGCCACCGGACGATTGCCGTGTATAGGCGAGGTAAGAACGCTCATCGACGTCGAAATAGAAGTGGATCGGATCCATCGACACGATGTTGGTCAGAACGGTCTGGTTCGCGAGGATCAGATTTCCCTCGGAGATCAGCTTTCTTGAAATCCGGCCTGCAAGCGGTGCCTTGATCTCGGTGAATTCCAGGTCGAGCCTCGCCTGTCGCAGAGCGGCCTGAGCTCTATCGAGTTCCGCCCGCCCCGTGAGATAGGTCGAGCGGCGCTGGTCGAGGACCTGATCCGAAATATTGCCCGAGCGCCGGAGGGCTTCGGCCCGATCGAGATCGCTCGATGCAAAATCGACCCTCACCTGGGCTGATGCGACAGTCGCCTCGGCTTGTTCCAACGCCGCTTGGTACGGCCGCTTGTCGATCGTAAACAGCGGCGTTCCGACTTCGACGATGGCGCCGTCCTGGAAGTGAACCTTGTCGAGATAGCCGGAAACGCGGGCACGAATGTCGACCTGATTGATGGCCTCGAAGCGGCCGATGAAATCATCCCATTCCGTGATTTCCTTGACCACAGGCTTCGCCACCGTAACGGTCGGCGCCGTCGGGGCCTGCGCCGAGCCGGCTGTGGTGAGGACGATGAATGCCAGGCAACTCGCAAAACCCGTGAGCCGAAGTGACGCCATGACGACCTCCAGAAGACAGCGCGGTTCGCTACCGAAGGAGAACTATGGCTATGGAATCGGGAAGTGGCAAATGCTTCGCGCGGCTAATATGCCTATCATTGCGGCGGGCGGATATCAGTCCTGCATCCTTCGCAGAGGTACCACTTGCCCGGCTGGCAAGCACGGCAGCACAATTCTCGACGCGCGAACCGCATCGCAGAACACCGTGTTGCGCGC
>NZ_JBFUKD010000409.1:0-3433 GCF_056401005.1 Microvirga sp. P4_G7
ACGCAGCTCTCACCACAGTAAATGGACTGTCTGGTTAATTTTGCTTGACCAATTGAACTATCTCGTACATTTTTTGCCATGCGACAAGTACGCAGGCTGTCTGGCCGGTCGTTATCAGGCACCTATTGAGAGGTGCCGTCACCAGAACGCGAATTGGATCGACCCAAAAGAAGGTCGACCTCGCAAGGAAACGCCATGGACTACAAGCTTGATTTCACGCCGGTATTGGATGGGCTGCCGAGCTTGCTCATGGCCTGCCTCGGTACGTTTGGGCTGGCGATCTCCGGAATGTTGCTCGCCATCATCATCGGGGTAGGTGGGGTCATGTTGCGCGACTCCCGCATCAAGCCCATTCGCTGGTTCGTCATGGCGTTCGTGGAAGTGATCAGGAACACGCCGTTCCTGGTGCAGATCTTCTTCATCTATTTCGCGCTTCCGCTGGCTGGTCTGCGGCTCGATCCGACGCCGACAGCCATCATCGCCCTCGGCATCAATGGCGGCGCTTACGCCATCGAGATCATCCGCGGCGGCGTGCAATCGATCAGCCGCGGGCAGATCGAGGCGGGTTTGGCCCTCGGGCTGCACAAGACTCAAGTGTTCATGTTGATCGTGCTGAAGCCGGCGCTACGCGCGATCTTTCCCTCTCTCACAAGCCAATTCGTTCTCTTGACGCTGACGACCAGCGTCGCATCCGCGATCTCGGCTTATGAGCTCACCTCGGTTGCCCAAAGGATCGAGTCCGAGAGCTTCAGGAGCTTCGAGGTGTATGGCACCGTGACGGTGTTCTACCTGGTCATCTCCTGGCTCATGATGCGCTTTTTCGGACTGATCTCCTCGCGCTACTTCAGCTATCCGGTCAAGTGAGGAGTGTCGCGTGGGACCCAATGAATTCCTCTTCCTCCTCGCCGGTCTGAAATGGACCGTGGCTCTATCCGCGATCGGCTTCGTTTTCGGCGGCATAGCGGGTCTCGGCGTCGCGTTGGCACGCACATCCGGCATCTCGATCGTCGAGCGCATCACGGCGGGCTACATCGCAATCTTCCAGGGCACGCCGCTGCTCATGCAGCTTTTCGTGGTGTATTACGGGCTCGCTCTCGTCGGCCTGAAGCTGGACGCGTGGGTCGCGGTTTCGATCGGCTTCACGCTGCATGCCAGCGCGTATCTGGGCGAGATCTGGCGCGGTTCCATCGATGCGGTTCCCGGTGGACAGACCGAAGCCGCCAACGCGCTGAGCCTGCGATACGTATCGCGCATGAAAGACGTGATCCTGCCGCAGGCGCTGCGCATCTCGCTGCCCGCGACCATTGGATTTCTCGTGCAGCTCATCAAGGGCACGTCCCTCGCTGCGATCGTCGGCTTCACCGAGCTGACGCGGGCCGGCAACATCATTTCGAACCAGATCTTTCAGCCTCTGCTGGTCTTCGGAATCGTCGGCGCTCTCTATTTCATCATGTGCTGGCCGCTGTCGCTCTTCGGCGCACGGCTGGAGCGTCAGTTCGCGGCGAGTACACGTTAAGCGGAAATCACTAACGACCACCAAGGCCAAAAGGCCGAGATCAACCCAGGGAGAATGTCATGAAGAAGCCGACCAATAGGATGCCGAGCCGCCGCTATGTTCTGCTTGCATCTGCGGCGTTGCTAGGTGCGGCTGCGGTGATGCAGCCGGCTTTTGCGATCACGCCGGCGGAGATCAAGGCGAAGGGCAAGCTTGTCGTCGGGATTCAGGGTGACAACCCGCCATGGGGTTTTGTGACCAGCGGCGGCAAGCAGGATGGTCTGGATGCCGACATCGCCACGCTGTTCGGCAAGGAGCTCGGCGTTCCGGTCGAGTTCGTTCCTCTGGAGGTGAACAACCGCATTCCGGCGCTGACGACGGGTCGTGTCGATGTGTTGTTTGCAACGATGGCGATGTTGCCTGAGCGCGCCAAGGCGGTGCAGTTCAGTAAGCCTTACGTCGCCAACACCATCGTGCTGATCGGGCCGAAATCGGCCCAGATCAAGACCAACGCCGACATGGCGAAGTTCTCGATCGGTGTCGCCAAGGGTGCGGCACAGGATACGCAGGTGACGAAGAACGCCCCGGAAGGCACCACGATCCGGCGTTACGACGGCGATGCACCGAGCATCCAGGCGCTGGTCTCGGGGCAGGTCCAGGCACTGGGCGGCAACATCTTCTATCTCCAGCGCATCGATCAGGCCCGCCCGGGTGAGTTCGAGAACAAGCTCGAATTCCAGAACCTCTACAACGGTGCGTGCACACGCCTYGGCGAGAAGGAAATCAATGCCGCCATCAACGCCTTCATCGACAAGATCAAGGCCAATGGCGAACTGCAGAAAGTCTACGACAAGTGGATGAAAGTGCCGGTCCACAAATTCCCCGACAGCCTCGAAGGTATCACCTTCTCCGCAAGTTGATCACGAAGCCATCGACAAGGCAGCGCCGATCCCCCTTCGAGGGCCGGTCGGCGCTGCCGTGGCCTATTGAGTTCGAGGCAAGGCAGACATGAACAATCGCATTTACATTCTCAACGGCCCCAACCTCAATTTGCTCGGTCAGCGCGAGCCGGCGATCTACGGCACGACCACGCTCGAGGAAATTCACGAGCGCTGCGAAAAGGCAGCCGGCGACCTGGGTTTCGAGATCGATTTTCGCCAGACGAATTTCGAGGGAGAGCTTGTGGAAAGCGTCCATCAGGCGCGCGCCGAAGCTTGCGGCATCATCATCAATCCAGCTGCCTTCACCTTCACCTCCATCGCTCTCCTCGATGCGCTGAAGATGTTTGACGGACCCAAGATCGAGCTGCACATCTCAAACGTCCATGCCCGCGAAAGCATTTACCACAATTCGCTGATCTCTCGGACCGCAACCGGAATCGTCATTGGATTCGGCGCCGCCGGATACGAACTGGCGATTCAGGCGATGGCCCGATTGGTCGCGCCGAAGTGAGCCCGACCGCGGCGTCGTCACTCGCTCGCTCAGCGGCAGAGCATGCGCAACACGGTATCGATGGCGCTCAGCCGCCGGCGCTCGCGCGCATCTGCCGTGCCCATGTCGTGCCCGAAAACCTGACGGATGCTGGCACGGTTCGAAACATTGTAGAAGCTGAGCGCGCTGATCGTCAGATGGATGTCGATCGGATCGAGCCCCTCGCGGAACAAGCCCTCGCTGACGCCGCGCTGATAGACTTCGCGGATCATGTCGATGGCCGACAAGTTGAGATCGCCGATCTCAGGCGAGCTTTCGAGATGTCTTGCATGATGGATGTTCTCGACCATCACAAGACGGACGAAGTCCGGATTGTCCGCGTGGTAGTCGAAGGTGAAGCCCGTCAGTGTCGCGATCGCTTCGCGCGGGGGGAGCGCTGCCAGATCGAGGCTTCTCTCGAAATTGCGGATCCGGGCATACATCTCCTCGAGCACGGCGCGATAGAGC
>NZ_JBFUKD010000410.1:0-3421 GCF_056401005.1 Microvirga sp. P4_G7
GGACAGGATGATGATCGAACCTCTTCGTGAGCCCGTCGATACGGACGCCGACGGCGTGCTGTGATCGTGCCATAGCAACCTCCTGTTCTAGATCTGATCGGCGTGGGTTGGTGGGAGAGCTTGGCGACGCGCCCCTTCCCTCAGCCGCCGATCGAACGCGTTGACTGCATACGTGAGCGGGATCGTGAGGCAGAGATAGACCATTCCTGCGGCCACCATCGGTGCGAGGGTACCCGAGATATTCGAAGCGTCGGACGCAATGCTGAAAATCTCGCGTTGCTGCGGCAGCAATCCCAGCAGATAGACCAGCGAAGAACCCTTGATGATGTGGATGAACTGTCCGGTCAGAGCCGGCAGAACCCGCCGTATGCCCTGCGGAACAACGACCCATCGCATGGATTCGAAATACGACATGCCAAGCGAGCGAGACGCTTCCATCTGACCCCGCTCGACACTCTGAATGCCACTTCTGAAGATCTCGCTCATGTAAGCGCCTTCGATCAAGCCCAGGGCGAGCGCGGCATACGCGTAGCTGTTCTGGCCGAAGATCCGAATCCCGGCGATGGGTAGCCCCTGTCCGATCAGATAGATCGTCAGGATGACGGGTAGACCCCGGAACACGTCGACGAAGGTGCGTGCTGGAAATCGCACGACGGGGTTGCGGCTGATCAGCATCATGGCGACCAGAAGACCGATGACGAGGCCGATCAGCACGGCGATCGACGCCAGAATAATCGTGTTCGGCACGCCAACCGTGATGATCTCGGGCAGAACCGCGAGGATCTGATCGATATCGAAGAATGTGCGCCACAGTCTTTGCAATCCTTCAGGCATCGGTCCCTCCCGAGATCGGTGTCTCGTCTATGGCTTCAAACGGATTCGGAAACGCGTGATCGCGCGCTTGCTTTGATATTTGCGAAGCTCGCGAAGAGATCCTCTGGCCGCGCCGCTTTTGGAATGAGCCCTTGCGCGAATTGCTCGTGGCAGATCATCGCCAGCATGCGTTGATGGGCTGGCGTTTCCGTGCCRAACGGTGGCGTATCGCCGGCGAAGTCGCGTACCATGGTTTCGACTTCCTCCATCGCCCACGGGGACGCCTCGGCGAACTTCTTGGCTTTGACCCACCAAATGTTCCAGGATTGCTGAAGTGCGTCGTAGAGCGTCATCACCGCTTCGGGATGCGCCTCGGCGAAATCGCGCTGGACAGCGACGATATGAAAGCCTGGATAGACGCCTGTTCGCTGATGATACGCCTTTTCGGCTTTGCGGTAGTCGCGCACCAGACGACGAAACTCACCATCCGGTTGATAGACCGGTTCCGGCATGAAGGCTGTCGTCACCGCATCGACGCTGCCGTCGCGCAAACCATCGAGAAGTGTCTTGCCGGACGGCAGATAGGTTGAACCCTGCGGTGGCTTGACGTCGGTCGGAGCCGCGGGCTTGAGCGGCGTCTTCTCGTCAAGGTCGCCGATGACCCAATCCACTTCCGACACTTCGACGCCTGCTTCGCGCATGGCGGCGCGCGCCCACATGGTTCCCGTGTCGCTCCACGAATTTGTTCCGACGCGCCGCCCTTTGAGATCCGCCAACGTCTCCAACGGACTGTCACGACGTACAATGTAGTTGCGATGCCGGAATCCGCGCAGGATATACACCGGCAATCCGATGAGGCGATCGTCGCCCTTGGCGTAGGAGAGCACATAGCGATTGAAAGACACCTCAGCGGCAGCGATACCGTCCGGAAACTCGTTCGTCAGGGCCGAGCGATGATCGAGATTGAGGCGAATGCCCGGCGTCGCCGCGTCGCCGAGATAGAGCGGGCAGACATGGTCGTAGGCCCTGATGATCATGTTGAGTTGAATATCGGACATGGGGTTTTCTCTCCTGAGCAAGCTATATGGTTGAACGGCGCTACGGCCCGACGCCGACCGCGCCGCCGCGCGGATCGGCGCCGGCGACGAGTCGGCCATCGTCCGCGACTCCGATCGCCTGGACGCGGGCCTGGTACTTGTTCCATTTCACGGTGCAGCCGAGTGCCTCCAGGGCCTGCCGCATCTCGTCCGGCCAACCCGGCTCGAGGTGGACGAGCAGCTGTTCTTCGCTGTGAAAGCGCGGGAGACCAACGGCGACATCAGCGGAAATGCCGCGATCGATCACGTTGAGGACGACCTGCGTGATGGACGTGATGATGCGGCTGCCGCCCGGCGCGCCGATGACGAGTTTGGTCTTTCCGTCGCGCCGCACGATCGTCGGCATGCCACTTCCGATCCTGCGCCCCGGCAAGATCGACATCTGACGTCCGGGACGCGGATCGAAATGACCGAGAAAGTTGTTGTGCAGGAAGCCGAGCTCCGGAGTGATTGTGCCGGAGCCGGCAACCGAACCAATCGAATGCGTGAAGCTGATCGCCATTCCGTCATCGTCGACGACGACCACGTGCGTCGTGCCGGTGCTCCGCTTCTCCGTCTCACCGGCAACGCGATGTCCTGCACGGATCTGCTCCGCCCACGCGGCCATCCGATCCGGCGCCGTCATGCTTTTCGTCCACGCATTCGCTTCAGAAAGGAGAACGGCCTTGATGTCGCGGTTATCCGCGAAACCTGCTCGCATCACCTGCGCGATCGTATCGACCGTCTCTACGCTGTCTCGGGGTTGATCCGTGACATCGAGCCCCGACAGGATACCGAGCATTTCGACCAGTTGGACACCGGGGCTGGGCGGCGGCGACGTGAGAATCTCGTGCCCGTGGTACCGCGTCCGCAGTGCATCTTGCTCATGGGCACGGTAGGACCTGATGTCCTCCGCGCGGATGAGGCTGTCTCGTTTTGCGAGGTCATCGGCCAGCGTGCGGCCGACGGCGCCCGTATAAAAATCATCGGCCCCGGCGCGCGCGATCTGATCCAGAGTCTGCGCATAGAGTTTCTGTCGCAGAATATCGCCGGTTCGGAAGGGATGCTTGCCGTCACGAAAGTAGATCTCCCGCGCGAGGTCGTCCCTTTCGAACTTCATGAGGATGGAAGGGTAGCCTGGAGCCGCCGGTCCGCGGCCTTCGAACTCGCGGGCCCAGACCTCGGCGATATAGGGATAGACCTCGAACCCTTGCGCCGCCAAGCGGATAGCCGGTTCCAGAAGCTCGGCCCAGGTCAGCCGTCCGCTGCCCAGGCGACGGTGGAGTTCGGAACAGGCGGCCACAAAGCCGGGCACCATGACCGATTTCGGTCCGATCTGGTTGTCCTCGTCGCTGAGGATGAACCGGCCGATCGCCTCAGATCGCCCTTGCAGGTGGTCGATCCATTCCGGTGGGACCGCTCCGGACCCCGTCTCCGCCTCGCCGTTGAGAACGATCGACGCGCCGTCATTCGTCATCGCCAGCAGAACGGCGGTGCCGCCGAGGCCACACAGCAGCGGATTGGTGACACCC
>NZ_JBFUKD010000411.1:0-3398 GCF_056401005.1 Microvirga sp. P4_G7
GTCAAGTCGATCTTGTCCTTGCCTTTCTCGAACGCCACCATGTCGTGCCCGTTCGTCGGTGCGAACACGAACACGTCCGCGTCGCTCCCGCCAAACATGTGATCGTTGCCGGCGCCGCTGGTCAGAATGTCTTTGCCGGTGCCGCCTTGAAGCATGTTTTCCGAACMGCCGAATACGGTCAGACGATCATTGCCTGAGCCGCCGTCGAGGAAGCTCGTGCCTGTGACGCCGTTGGCGACTACCCGGCCGATCAGAACGTCGTTGCCGGCGCCACCTTCGAGATGGTTCTCGGCGCTGGAATTGTCGGGCTCGAACGGATTGGCGGTGATGTTCAGAACCGCTTCCAGACGGTCGTTGCCCGAGCCGCCAGTGAGAAGATTCAGTGCCTTGTAGAGATCGAGGTTGAGGAAGTTCGGGCCGCCGTGGGCGTCGACGAGGAGATTGGCGTAAAGCGTATCGCTTCCGGTCCCGCCCGCCAGGTCGTTCGTCGCCTTCACGAAGCCGCCGAGTGCCGTGGAATCCGCCGTCAGCCTGTCGTTGCCGCTGCCGCCATCGAGAAGATTGGTGACGTCGGTAACGGTGTTCTCGCCGTCCGTCGAGTGTATGGCTTCCAGAACGTCGTTGCCGTCTCCGCCGGTGAGATCGTTGACGCCCACGGGAGCGCGCGAGTTCGAATCCGTAAAGTTGAAAGCGTGCAATGTGTCGTTACCGTCCCCGCCATCCAGCGCGTTGGAGATGAGCCCCGTCGTGTTGGCGCGACCGAAGGCGGAGGCGTCGAGCACGTCGTTTCCGGAGCCGCCGGTCAACACGTTCGTGGCGGTCGCGACGGATCCCGAAAGCTCCGTATCGGCGACAGCGGTGACACGGTCGTTACCGGATCCAGCATGAACGGTGTTCGAGACGGTGTTGTTGCCGATGGTATTGGTGGCATCCGCCGTCGCGTTGATGACGTCGCTTCCGCTGCCGCCGCAAACCACATTCTTCAGCGTCGCATTGCCAAGGGTAAAGAACGTCACGTTCGCTGTGGCGTTGATGGTGTCGTTGCCGGAACCACCCGAAAGATAGAGCTCGCCGAGGACATTGTCGGTCTGCGCGGGCCCGTGGACCGTCACGGTCGCATTGAGCCTGTCGTGACCCTCTCCGCCGATCTGGACGCCGATCCCGTGCGCAGTGCCGCCTTGCGCCGCGACAGCGATCTGTGTGGTCAGGCGATCGTTGCCCCAACCGCCGATCAGGCCAGTGCGATTGAACGTGCTGCTGAGGACGTCATTGCCTCCGAAGCCGTACACGAGATCGCCAGCGGCGCCCGCGCCCAGCGTGTCGTTACCCGGCGTGCCGGTGATCACGTCGTTGATCGGTTCGAGCAGGGATAGCCATTGAATTGCGGGCATCGTCTCTTCTCCTTGGGTGCCGGCTCAAAGCTCACGGGAGTATGGCGTGCGCACAAGAACGGGCGCACGGGAACACACTTGTTCCGAACGGGAAATCGTCCGCAGCAATCGCCGAAAATAATCCTGCAAAACGCATTGAATACTAAGTTTTGACTGGCCGATATTACGACTTCACGCCGACTCGGAGAATATCGTCTTCCGGCTATTTGGGATTACGCTGCCAGCTACTCGGCACAAGGCGTGCGGGAGCGCACTTCCAGGGACGCTCGGATGTGAGTTCTGCGCGTCTGCGGAAGGCGCGTTGGAGTGGGTTCCGTGGGACGTCGCCGGACGCACGCTCCGTGTCATCCCCGGCGAGCGCAGCGAGGGAAGGAGACCTACGACGGGCTTGCGTCTTCGCGAGCACAGCGATGCGGCGCTAGGGGGGGCCGACTTCGGTCGGATGAGCACCACGCTTCAAAACTCGGGGTCACCTGGACAAGCCCGGTGATGACATCCTGGGAAAAGCGTCCCGCCTCGAAGCCTCATCCCTGAGAAGCGGTCGCAAGGCCGCATCTCGAAGGACGAGATGACTCCCGCAATGCCCGCTCGTTCAGGCCGCGGAGAGCGCCTGATCGAGATCGTCGATGAGGTCCTCGGTGTCTTCAAGCCCGATGGAAAGGCGAACCACTTCCGGCCCGGCGCCGGCCTGGCGCTTCTGCTCGTCGGTAAGCTGGCGGTGGGTGGTGGAGGCAGGGTGGATCACCAGAGAACGGGTATCGCCGATATTTGCCAGATGCGAAAACAGCTTGAGGTTCGATACCAACTTCACACCTGCCTCGTAGCCGCCCTTGAGGCCGAACGTGAACACCGCGCCCGCGCCCTTGGGGCAATACTGCTTGGCCAGCGCATGGTAGCGGTCGCTCTTCAGGCCCGGATAGCTGACCCACTCGATTTTGTTGTGCGCCGCCAGATGCTCAGCGACTCGCAAGGCGTTGTCGGAATGGCGCTGCATGCGCAGCGGCAGGGTCTCGATTCCGTTCAGGATAAGGAACGCGTTGAACGGCGAAAGCGCGGGGCCGAGATCGCGCAAGCCGAGCACGCGGCAGGCGATGGCAAAACCGAAATTGCCGAAGGTTTCGCCCAGCACCATGCCGCCATATTCGGGGCGCGGCTTGGAGAGCATCGGGTAGCGGTCGTCGCCGGCGAAGTTGAAAGAGCCTCCGTCGACGATGACGCCGCCGATGGAATTGCCGTGGCCGCCCAAAAACTTAGTGGCGGAATGCACGATGATGTCGGCGCCGTACTCGAACGGGCGGATGAGATACGGCGTCGCCATCGTGTTATCGACGATGAGCGGAATTTTGTGCTTCTTGGCGATCGCCGACAACGCTGCGATATCGACGATGACGCCGCCGGGATTGGCGATGGATTCGATAAAGATCGCCTTGGTCTTGGGTGTGATCGCTGCTTCGAACGTGGAAGGGTCGTCGGAATCCGCCCAGACGACGTTCCAGCCGAAATTCTTGTACGAATGGTTGAACTGGTTGATTGAGCCGCCATAGAGCTTCTTGGCTGCCACGAACTCGTCGCCTGGCTGCAACAGGGCGTGGAAGACGAGGAACTCCGCCGCGTGACCCGAGGCGACGGCCAAACCTGCCGTGCCGCCTTCAAGCGCGGCGACGCGCTCCTCAAGAACGGCACAGGTCGGATTTCCGATGCGGGAATAGATGTTACCAAACGCCTGCAAGCCGAACAAAGAGGCCGCGTGGTCTACGTCGTCAAAGACGAACGAGGTCGTTTGATAGATCGGCGTCGCCCGGGCGCCGGTCGCCGCATCGGGCGCCGCGCCGGCGTGAATGGAAAGCGTGCTAAATCCCGGGTGCCGGTCAGCCATCTCAGATCCTTGAGTGAACCAAAACTCTGTTGAATTCAGGGGAGCGTGAGTTCTATTTAAAGAACGAAACGTTCGCCAGTCAAGGATCAGGGACGGTTCAGGCTCAGTTTCTGGAAGCCTTTTCCTGAAAG
>NZ_JBFUKD010000412.1:0-3396 GCF_056401005.1 Microvirga sp. P4_G7
GTCGAGGGCGGATCTGCATGCGGCGGCGCTGCGACTTGGCAGCGCGCTTTCGCGCCGGGGTATCGGAGCCGGATCGGTCGTATCCTTCCAATTGCCGAACTGGCACGAGGCCTGCGTCATAAACCTCGCATGCGCGTTGTACGGTTTTGTCGTCAATCCGCTCTTGCCGATGTATCGGGAGCGCGATCTCAGCTTCATCCTTTCGCAATGCCGCAGCGACGTGCTGTTCATCCCGAGCGGATTCCGCAATACGGATTTCGAGGCTCTTATCGGACGCGTGAACTACGAAACGAAACGCGCTGATCGCATATTCACGGTCCGGTCGCCGGTAAACCGGGCGTCATCCTACGAGGAACTGATCGGCGAGGAAGGTGAGATCATCCAGCCGCTCAAGACGGATAACGGCGCGGTAAAACTCATCATCTACACATCCGGAAGCACGGGCAGCCCCAAAGGCGTGCTGCACAGCCACCACACGGTGCACGCGACCGTGCAGCAGGGAGCGGATTTCTGGGGTGTCGATGGATCCGACAAACTCTTCGTGCCTTCGCCGGTCGGGCATATCGGCGGATCGATGTATGCATTCGAGATGCCATGGCTTACCGGTGCAACCGCGATCCTCCTCGAGGCGTGGGACGCCGCCACGGCAGTGGCGATGATGGATGCCGAGGGAGCGACGTTTCTCGCGGGGGCGACGCCGTTCCTTCAAGGGTTGCTCGACGCGGCAGTTGCCAAGGGAAGCCGCCTTTCTTCGCTCAAGCGCTTTGTATGCGGTGGGGCGAGCGTACCGGTCTCATTGATCGAGCGCGCTCAAAACCAATTCGAGAACGCAGTCATCTCGCGCGCCTACGGGTCGTCCGAGGTGCCGATCATCTGTCCCGGCGTCCGCACCAGACAAGATGCATTTCACGGCCGGACGACGGACGGAGAGATCATGGCGGACATCCGCATCCGGGACGAGAACAACGCCCCAGTCTCCCTCGGCGCGAGCGGAGACATTGTCGCCAAATCCGCGCGGATGTTCATTGGCTATCTCGACGACCGCGACGAGGTGGATCAGTTCACTGCCGACGGTTATTTCAAGATGGGCGATGTGGGCCGCGCGGTCGATGGTCGGTTCTTGGAGATCACAGGGCGGAGAAAGGAAATCATCATCAGAAATGGTGAGAACATCAGCCCGCGCGAGATCGAGAACGCGCTGCTTGCACATCCGTCGATCGTCAACGTGGTGGTTGTCGGCATTCCGGACGATCGCACTGGAGAGCGCGCCGTTGCATTCCTGGTCCCCAAGGCCGGCGCCGATCTCACGATCGAGGAGATGCGAGCCTATCTTTCAGATGCCGGCATCGCGCGTCAAAAATTTCCGGAGGAGCTCCATCTCATGGAGCGCCTTCCGATGAATTCGATTGGAAAGGTCCTCAAGGATCAATTGAAGGCCGACTTACTGAATCAACGAGGTCCCGTCCCGACCATGTCTGCGGAGGCCGCCCGGTGACATCGCAAATCGCATTCGCCGCCGTCAATGGCATCGTCCTCGGCATGGCCGTGTTCCTTGTCGCGGCGGGATTGACGTTGGTTTTCGGAATCTTGAAGGTCTTCAACTTCGCTCATGGAAGTTTCTTCATGATTGGGGCGTATATCGCCCATTCCATCACGGGTCAGGACCCGTCTTCGCTCCCCTGGTATCTCTTTGCCGCGTTGGTTGCTGCGCTCGCTGTCGGCGCAATGGGCGTGATTACGGATCTAGTCGTATTGCGCCGACTGGCCGGTGTCGCCAACGACTACACCCTCATTGCAACGTTCGCGATCTTGTTGCTCTGCGACGGCGCCACGAAAATGATCTTTGGTCAGGACATCTATGCGGTCTATCCGCCACCGGTCCTGGATCAGTCCTTCGATGTGGGCATCATCCTCACATATTATTCGATCTTCATCGTGCTCTGTGGCGTTGCCGTCTTCGTGCTGCTCGAAGTCGGGCTCAACCGATTGTGGTTCGGCAAGCTGGTTCAGACGGTTGCCCGTGACGCCTGGATGGCGAGTCTCATGGGGCTGCGCGTTCAGCGGCTGAAGCTGTTCAGCGTGGGCGCGAGCTTCGCGTTGGCGGGGCTTGCAGGCGGGCTTCTCGTCGCCAATCAAAGCCTGTCGCTCAGTCTCGGCCATTCCTATCTTCTACTTGCATTCAACTCCGTGATCGTTGGAGGGCTGGGCAGCATTCGAGGCGCATTTTTCGCGGCATTGATTTTCGGCCTGTTCGAAAGTTTCAACTCCGTTCTGCTGCCGTCCATGCCTGGCACCGTCTCCTATGTCGTCCTGATTGCCGTGATCCTGCTCAAGCCGGACGGCCTATTCCCGGAGCATGCTTGATGGACACACGTCTCGCGGTGAATATCCTGGCGGTTGCGACCTTTCTCTCAGCTCTCGCCCTCGCGCCGTTTTTCGTCAATCAAGGACTGCTCTTTCTGATCGGATTGGCCATGCTCCAATCGGTCTTCGCGCTGTCGTGGAATTTGATGTTTCGCTATGCAGGGCTGGCGTCGTTCGGCCACGCCATGTTCTTTGGAATCGGGGGATACGCCGTCGCCGCGGTCATGTTTCACCGCTTGCCGATTCCTTTTCTGGTTGCGATCGTCATGGCAACGGCAATCGGGGCGATCTCGTCTTTCGTAATTGCGCTGATCGTGCTCAAGCGCGCCGCGGGCATCCAACTTGCGGTGTTGACGTTGGCCCTGTCACAGCTCGTGCTCCTGTTCGTGAGCTACACGGACTTTCTGGGGCGGGATGATGGCTTGTCTGGTCTCGCGCGACCCGTGATCAACCTTGGTTTATTCACATTGGACCTTCGTCCGCCAACGGCATTCTACTATTTCATGCTGGTGGCGTGCGCCTTGGTGACGGGCGGCCTTCTGTGGTTTGTTTCAGGTCGGCGCGGCCGCGCTCTTCTCGCGGTCCGGATCGACAGCGAGCGGGCCGCTTTTCTCGGGATCGATGTGAGAAGCAAGCGTGTGTCGGCTTTCACGCTGGCCGGCGCGATAGCCTCCTTCGCCGGTGCTCTTGCCGCGCCTTGGGCACAGATCATCTCGACCGACAGCATGTCGTGGTTCACGTCCGCTCAGCCCATGCTCGCGACGCTGCTCGGAGGCGCGAGCTCGTTTTGGGGACCCGTGATCGGCGCGTTCGGCTTGATCTCCGTCAGCTATTTCACCCGCACATTCGTCGGATTGTCGGAGTTCATGGTCGGCGGCATTCTGCTCGTGGTGGTCTTGCTTGCGCCATCCGGAATTGCCGGYCTCTTCCAAAAGCTGGGGCGCCGCAGGAAGCCTACAGCCCTCGGCGAGGAGCGGAACTGATGACAATCCTGGCGGCGAGCAACATCAAAAAATCCTATGGTAGCCTGCA
>NZ_JBFUKD010000413.1:0-3393 GCF_056401005.1 Microvirga sp. P4_G7
TGTCGAGCTTGGTCAGAGCAATGCCATCGATGCCCGAAGTCCGGACGGTTTGCCGCACCAGGGTCGAGTCGAACCAGCCGCAGCGACGCTTACGTCCGGTGACGACACCGAACTCTTTGCCCTTTTGACCGATCAGCTCACCGATCTCATCGAACAGTTCCGTTGGGAAAGGGCCCTCACCCACACGGGTCGTGTAGGCCTTCGCGATGCCGAGTACATAGCCGACGGCGCCGGGGCCGAGGCCTGAGCCGGTCGCAGCTTGGCCGGCGACCGTGTTGGACGACGTCACGAACGGATACGTGCCATGATCCACGTCGAGAAGCGCGCCCTGCGCACCTTCGAACAGGATGCGTTTTCCAGATCGGCGTTCCTCGTCGAGAAGCCGCCAGACAGCATCCATGTAAGGCAGCACCTTCGGTGCCACGCTCGCCAATTCTTCATAGATCGCGGCGGCGTCGAATTCGGCGAGCCCGAAGCCTCGGCGAAGAGCGTTGTGGTGGACGAGCAGCCGGTCGATCTTGTCTCGCAGAGACGTGAGGTCGGCGAGATCCATCAAGCGGATCGCGCGACGACCTGCCTTGTCCTCGTACGCAGGGCCGATGCCACGCTTGGTGGTGCCGATCTTCGTGCCCGCAGCGCCGCTTTCACGCAGCGCATCGAGTTCCCGGTGGATCGACAGGATAAGCGTGGCGTTCTCGGCGACGCGCAGATTGTCGCGCGTGATGGAAACACCCTGCTCTTTCAGTCGATCGACTTCGGAGGCGAGAGCGTAGGGGTCGAGCACGACGCCATTGCCGATGACCGACAACTTGTTGGGCCGGACGACTCCCGAGGGAAGAAGCGAGAGCTTGTAGACGGTTTCGCCGATGACGAGGGTGTGGCCGGCATTGTGCCCGCCCTGGAATCGCACGACGACATCCGCCTGTTCGGACAGCCAATCGACGATCTTGCCCTTGCCTTCGTCGCCCCACTGGGCGCCTACGACGACCACATTCGCCATCGCTCAAGCCTCACATAAAAAAACCCCGGCGCAAGGCCGGGGTTTGGGTTGAAAAACCTTGCAAAGTCTCATGATGGATCAGGCCCGCGAGGTCAAGGCAAAATGGGCCTTGTCCCCACGCCGCCAGATATCAACGAAGTCGGAGAATGCCCGGGACGCTCAAACGTGTCGGTGGATACGCACGGCACACCCACAATCAGGCGCGCCCTCGCGCGCTTTTCTCTGGTTTCACCCGATGGGCGAGGAAGTTGCGGATCTCGCGCGTCCGCCGCTCCGTTAGGAGAACTTCATCATCGAGCCCATAGCGCCAGGCGAGATCGAATCGTGTCGGCTCCGCGTGCAGGGTTTTGAGATCGGCAACGTAAGATGCCGCCTCTTCCGGCGTGCGGCAAAAGCCTTCGTCCACCAGCATTGCGGTTCGGCGTCCGAGAATGACGGCGAGTTCTTCGAGACTGAACTCCGGATGATATTGCACGCCCCAGAAGGTCCCGCCTCCGACGGTGATCTCCGCCGCCTGTACCACGGAAATGGAATTTGTGGCGAGAACCTTGGTCTCGCCCGGTGTCACGGTCACCATATCGAGATGGATGGCGGGGGCATCCCAGGCAGCCGGGCGGCCGGCGAGCATAGGATGGCTAACGGCGGTCTCGGTCCGCGTCAGGCGACGGGCAAACCCGATCTCACGGCCAACCGGGTTCTTCCGTACGTCTCCACCTGCGGCCACGGCAGCAACCTGGAGACCCCAGCATGAACCGAAAGACGGCGTTCGGGATGCATAGACGGCGCGCATCAAATCGGTCTGCCGCAGGATGTCGGGCGTTGCATCGTAGATATTCAGGTGCGAGCCGGTCAGGACGATCCCATCATAGGACTCGAGCCCAGACGCATCGGGAAGGTTGGCGCCCTCGTCTGCGGGAAACGCGAGATCGCAAAGGATGTCCGCTTCGGCATCCTGGAGAACGGCAGCATAGGATTCCGACGGCATGAGTCCATAGACGGCCTTGTGGGCCTGCCTTGCGCTACGCGTATTGCCCTCGATAACCAGAAACCGTAAGGCCATGAAGCTTCGACGCCTCCCTTTCGGCCGGTTTACCCGATCGGCATTCGGGAGCAAGAGCGCTGAGGTTCTATTGCCTATGACATTCCTGCGAGCGCTCTGGACCTGGTTCTTCGGGCAAGCCTACCTGCTGCTGATCGTCACCACCCTCTTCTGGGGCGGCAACGGAGTCGCCGGGCGGCTTGCCGTAGGGGAAGTGTCGCCCATGGTCCTGGTCTGCCTGCGCTGGGTGATCGTCGTCGCGGTCATGCTGCCCTTCGTCTGGAAGGACCTCGTTTCAGCCTGGCCGATCATCAAGGCGAATCGCTGGCTCGTCATCCTGATGGGCACGTGCGGCTTCACCGCCTTCAACGCACTCTTCTACGGGGCAGCGCATTTCACCAGCGCGGTCAACCTTACGATCTTCCAGGGTGCGATACCGGTCTTGGTGCTGCTCGGCGCTGTCCTGTTCTTCCGCGCTCGAATACTGCCCCTGCAGATCATCGGCATGGTCATCACTCTTGTCGGCGTGGTCGTGATTTCGGTCCAGGCGGATCTTTCGATCCTGAAGTCGTTGGGCTTGAATTTCGGCGATGTCCTGATGTTGATCGCCTGTGTGTTCTATGCCGGATACACGCTCGKCCTGCGTCAGCGGCCGGATCTGCCGGGCTTCGTCTTCTTCGCGGCGCTCGCGCTCGTCGCGTTCGTCTCGTCGCTGCCATTGCTTGCCGTCGAGATCGCCAGCGGCAAGGCGCAATGGCCGACGCCGATCGGCTGGGCTGTCATGCTGTACGTCGGTCTGTTTCCGTCGTTGTTCTCGCAGATCCTATATATCCGCAGCGTCGAACTGATCGGCCCGGCGCGCGCCGGATTGTTCGTCAATCTCGTTCCGGTGTTCGGCGCTCTGCTCGCCGTCGTGCTGCTCGGCGAGCCCTTCGCTTCTTACCACGCCATCGGACTGGCAATGGTGCTCGGTGGCATCTGGCTGGCGGAGCGGCGGGGATAGGGCTTAGAAAGCTTTCGGTAGGCCGGCCTGCTTCAAAATCCCGTTTGCCGTGTGCCGTGACTTGATCTTGCCATCGACTGTCACTTTTTGCCCTGTCCCCGCGTGTCTCCAGATCTCGTGATCGCCACGTCCCTGACGCAGGAAGACGAAGCCGCCTTCTCCCAAAATGCGACGGACGGTCGGAGCAAAATCATTCATCCGTGATCCATGGCGTGCGATGGATGATTTTCATTGTGCCCCAACAGCGATCGCCGCCTCTCAGGCCGTACCGGTTAGGCTGCGGTCGTGACCCTATCATGAGCGTATGCGATGAAATCGATCTCGATCTCGTCCGGACGATCGGCTTCATCT
>NZ_JBFUKD010000414.1:0-3384 GCF_056401005.1 Microvirga sp. P4_G7
GAGCAAGAGACTGCCGAAACCTATCGCCCTCGCCTGGAACAGATGCTGGCCCGCGATCTCGTGATGATCTGCGCCAACCCTGATCTCATCGTCGAGCGCGGCAGCGTGATCGTGCCGTGCGCCGGCGCGCTCGGCCTCGCCTACGAAGAGCTGGGCGGCAAGGTTTTCTACGCCGGCAAGCCGCATGCGCCGGTCTATGAGCGCGCCCTCTCCATCGCCGCGCAATTGGACGGCCGTTCCATTCCCAAGGAGCGCGTGCTTGCCGTGGGAGATGCGATCCGCACCGACATTGCCGGCGCCGCTGCCTTCGGGATCGACTCGCTTCTGATCGCACGCGGCATCCATGCGGCGGAACTCGGTCTTCACCACGGCCCTCTGGTTTCGCAGCATGTGCAGGATTGGGTGGATCTCCAACCGGTCAAACCACAGGCCATTACCGACGCGCTCGCCTGGGCCGCTTGATTCCTCCGCGCATTTCCAACAGGGTCGCGCCCGACACATCCGCTGCTGATCTCCATGAGTTCTCCTTCGTCCGAACAGGCTGCATTGATCGTCTGCCGTGATGCCGACGTCGTTCCCGTGCCGCTAAAAGGGGCGCTTGCGGCAATCGGTAACTTCGACGGCGTCCATCGCGGCCATCGTTCGCTGATCGAGCGGGCGATCGAAGGCCGCCGCCCCAGCGCCGTTGTGACGTTCGAGCCGCATCCGCGCCTGTTCTTTCAGCCCCACAGACCGCTTTTTCGGCTGACGCCCGAACCGGTCAAACTCGCGATCTTTCAGCGATTGGGTTTGACCGGCACATTCATCCGCCGCTTCGACAGCGCTTTCGCGGCGTTGTCGGCGGAGGCTTTCGTCGATCTGCTGGCGACCAGATTGGAGTTGTCCGGCGTCATCGTCGGCCACGATTTTCATTTCGGTCGCGGACGCGAAGGGACGCCGGCGGTGATGGCCGAACTTTGCCGCATCAAGGGTCTCGATTGCATCGTCATGCCAGCGGTTTCGGAAGAGAGCGAACCGGTGTCGTCGAGCGCCATCCGCACGGCGTTGGAAGAGGGTCGCGTCGCCGAAGCGAACAGGCTTCTCGGCTATCGTTGGTTCGTGCGCTCCGCGGTACTGCACGGGGAAAAGCGCGGTCGCGAACTGGGGTATCCTACAGCCAACATGCGATTGCCGCAGGATTGCGGATTGCGGCACGGAATATACGCGGTTCGCGCGACAACGCCGCGTGGCGTCGTCGACGGCGTCGCCAGTTTCGGACGCCGCCCGACCTTCGACAACGGTGCGCCGCTTCTCGAAACGTTCCTGTTCGATTTCTCGGGCGATCTCTATGATCAGGTTCTCGATGTCGAGTTCGTCGGTTGGATTCGTGGCGAAGAAAAATTCGACGGCATCGATGCGCTGATCGCACAGATGGACAGGGATTCGGAAAACGCGCGGCGTATGCTTTGCGACGATGTGACGACATCCTTGATCGGTTGACGATCTAAGGCATCTTCATTTTCAGAGCCTGCGCCGCCGCCGCGTATCCGCCCATGCCGCCGTCGACGAAGTGGATATGATCGCTGCGGGTCGGGGAGGGAACGAAGCACGTCATCAGCGCCGAGGACTGACGATGGATGCCGAACCGGGCGACCCCGTCGCGTTCGGCGTTCTGCAAAATCTCTTCGATGCGATCGGCGAGCGCCGGCGTGCAATCGAGCGTCATGCGAAGTCCGTCGTCGAACTTTCGAAAATCGGTGTTGTCGACGAGTTGGCGCCGGTACCGCGCAGGATCGAAACCGCCGATAGGGATCCCGAGCTTCAGGATGACGAGGGACATGAAGATCCGCACCATCACGGATGCGCGCGCGATCAATGTTCGTGCTCCGCGGGCTTTTGCTTCGTATTCGAAACCGAACGGAGGCCAGTGGAACGGTGGAAGATGCGTGGGCGCGGGGCGCGACGCCTCGGGGCCACCTTCCACCTGCGACAGGACGAGCTCGACGACGCGTTCGAAAGAAGCGATGTCGTCGCTCGCAGGTGTGACGATGAGCGAGAGTATGATGCCGCGCTCGGCCGGAATCTGGTCGAAGCGGCACGAAAGCCCGCTCAGATCCGGACGGGCTCCCTTCGGTCCCGCAGGAACAGAAAAGGCGCCGGCTTTCATCTGGCGCTCCGCGTAAGCGAGGCCGCCACCGGTGAACATGGCGTACGACACGTCTGGCGAGGCGGCGAACCGGGCGACACGGATATCCACATTGGCGGCGCGCAGGTCCGCCACGTTGACGAGCGCGACCCGTAGATCGAGGTCGAAATCGTCACGAACCCAGGCCGCGACGTCGGAGAGCGTCTTGCGGGCGAGTTCGGCACGTCCCGGAGGCACGGCGAAGCTCGCGCCGTCGCCCCCGAATACGAACGGAAAGTCGTTGTCCTTCAGAGCATTCGCCATGGCGACGATGACCGAGGCGGCTGCAGTGTTGACCGCCTTGTAGCGGCCGGCCGCAATCGCTGCGGTGGATTGCACGATGTCCGACAATCCCACCATCCAGTCGTCGGGAAGGGGCGCATAGAGGCTCGGATCGGTCAGGCGGGCGAAGCGGTCGAAAACCGGAAGCGCGGCGTAGAAATCCGCGCTGTCCTGCCATTTCGCCTCGACCTGTGCCGTGCTCATGATGCTCAAGCACCCAGCTGCGCCGGTTCTCCCTCCGGTGCTCCTCGATCAAGCAGATCGGGCAACGGATCGCCCTCGGCGACGAAGCGCAAGGAGGCGGAGTTCATGCAATAGCGCTCGCCGGTCGGTGGAGGGCCATCGTCGAACACGTGTCCGAGATGGCCTTCGCACCGGGCGCACCGGATCTCGGTTCGGGTCATGCCGTAGCTGGTATCCCGGATGAACGCGATGTGGTCGCGGTCGATGGGAGCAAAGAAGCTCGGCCAGCCCGTGCCGGATTCGAACTTGGTGCCGGAGCGGAAGAAGGGCAGCCCGCAGAGACGGCAGACATAAGTGCCGGCTTCTTTGGCCGCGTTGAAAATGCCGCAGAACGGACGTTCCGTGCCGTGATCGAGCAGAACACGCCGCTCCTCGTCGTCGAGGTCGGCGACCAGTCGGTCGAATTGCTCGGAGGAGGGGGGCGTCAGGTCGAACCCGGCCTGGGAGCGGTGGCTCACGATCGAGGATGGGGAGGTCATGCGATCTCTCTTGGGTGATGGTCCAACGGTATCCCTAAATCGTTGGATTGCATCTGTTCTTTTTCAAGGCCGCATCTTCGCGCGACGCTTTATTCCCGCAGGGGAGGCTGCTAAAAGGCTCGCCATGCTCATGGAAGATCAGGCAATATACGCGGCAGATGCCCGCTTTCGGCGAATTATCGGCCCGGCCCTCGCCTGAACGCGAAGGTCCGGGAT
>NZ_JBFUKD010000415.1:0-3378 GCF_056401005.1 Microvirga sp. P4_G7
CATGTGATCACCGCCATTGCCTGGATCGGCTCGTCCTTTTACTTCATCCATCTCGACCTGAGTCTGAAGAAGCGCGACGGATTGCCGGAGGGCGTCGGCGGCGAAGCCTGGCAAGTCCATGGCGGCGGCTTCTACAACATGCGCAAGTACCTCGTTGCGCCGGCCGACCTGCCGAAAGAGCTGACCTGGTTCAAGTGGGAGAGCTACGCGACCTGGATCTCGGGATTTTTCCTCCTCGGTTGGGTTTATTACCTGCAAGCCGATCTCTACACGATCAGTCCGGACGTCCGCGTCATGGAGCCCTGGCAGGCCGCTGCGATAGGGATCGGGGGACTGGCAGTCAGTTGGTTCGTGTATGACGGCCTCTGCCGCTCTCCGCTGGGCAAGAACGACATCGCTCTCAGCATCGGACTCTACATCTACATTCTGCTCGCGGCGTACGCCTTCACTCAGGTTTTCAATGGCCGCGCCGCGTTTCTGCATACGGGTGCGATGATCGCGACGTGGATGTCCGCCAGCGTCTTCCTCGTCATCATTCCCAATCAGAAGAAGGTGGTGGCATCGTTGCTTGCCGGGCAGACGCCCGACCCGGCGCTCGGGAAGCAAGCGAAACAGCGCTCGCTGCACAACAATTATCTCACGCTTCCCGTGATCTTCCTGATGTTGTCGAACCATTACCCTCTGGCGTGGTCGTCGCGATTCGGCGTTGCCATCATTGGCCTGATCGTGATCGCAGGTGCGACGGTTCGGCATTTTTACAATGCGCGTCACGCCGGAAAGAAGACACCGTGGTGGACGTGGGGCGTCGMCGCCTATTGCATCGCGCTGGCGATCTGGTTGTCGATCGTCGGCAAGCCGGGCGCCGAGTATGTGACGGAAGCGCCAAAGGTGGTGACACCCGCGATGGTGACGGCATCCTTCGACGGAGCAGTTCTCGCGATTCAATCCCGCTGCTCCATGTGCCACGCGGCGGAACCCGTCTGGCAAGGTGTCTCGACTGCGCCGAAGGGCGTGCATCTCGATACGCCCGAAGCCATCGCGCGGCACGCCAGCGCGATCCGGGTCCAGAGCGTCCTGACGAACGCGATGCCCCCCAACAACATCACCGAGATGACCCTCGATGAGCGCAAGGCCGTCGCCACCTGGCTTGCGCAGCGCGACAGCGCCACCCGCTGAGCCCCGCTCGGCACCCAACCTCAGTAACAAGGAGTTTACCCATGTCCGATCTGACCCTCGAGAGCGCTCAGGCCATTCTCGCCGCGGCCTTGAAATTCTCGCGCGCGCAGCCCTTCAAGCCGTTGTCGATCGCGGTTTACGATGCTCGCGGCGCGTTGAAGGCGGTTGCCTCCGAGGACGGCGTGAGCCTGAAGCGGGCCGAAATCGCCATGGCCAAGGCCTATGGCGCTCTGGCGCTCGGCGTCGGATCACGCGCTATCCACAAGATGGCGGTCGATCGCCCGTACTTCGTGGCGGCCGCCACCCATGTCGTCGGCGGGCAGATGATCCCCGTTCCAGGGGGCGTTCTGGTCAAAGATGCCGCAGGCAAGATCCTAGGCGCTGTCGGCATTTCAGGCGATACATCGGATAACGACGAGAAGGCCGCAGCGGCCGGAATCGAGGCCGCCGGGTACGTTTTCGACGCCGGCGCTTGACGCGAAATAAAATTTCGCGTTCATCACCTGCCTATTTGGAGGGCACCTCTAGACAGGAGATGGCAAGTGAACAACTAATGATATTAGGTCACGCTCAGGGAACGTGGTCAGCGGAAGGTGGATCCGGGTCTGGCGCCAGTCGCCAACCAAGACACTTCGGCCGATCACCCACTTAGGCACTGCCTAACAATATTACACTACACCTTCCAGAAATAGAAAGGGGACGAGTCAAATGTCATCCTGGTTTAAACGCATCGCACTTGCTTCCGTTGCGACCGCTGCGCTGATGGGCGCCGCCTCTGCGGAAGTCGTCTACAACCGCGCCAATTCCGGTGAGCCGGAAACGCTGGACACGCACAAGACCTCGACGGTCCAGGAATCCCACATCCTGCGCGACATGCTCGAAGGCCTTGTCACCTACAACGCAAAGGGTGAGGCCGTGCCCGGCCAAGCCGCCAAATGGGAAATCAGCGACGACGGCAAGACCTATGTCTTCACGCTTCGCGACGGTCTCAAGTGGTCGAACGGCGATCCGGTGAAGGCATCCGACTTCGTGTTCTCGTACCGCCGCATCATGAACCCGGAAACGGGCGCCAAATACGCCAACATCCTTTACCCGATCCTGAACGCTGAAAAGGCGAACAAGGGCCAAGGTAAGGTCGAAGACATCGGCGTCCGCGCCATCGACGACAAGACTCTCGAAATCAAGCTCGAGCAGCCGACGCCCTACTTTGTCGAGCTCTTGACCCACCAGACCAGCCTTCCAGTCCACCCGGGCTCTGTCGAGAAGTTCGGCAAGGATTTCGTGAAGCCGGGCAATCTGGTTTCCAACGGAGCCTACAAGCTCGCCGAATTCGTCCCCAACTCGCACATCAAGCTCGTCAAGAACGACGCCTATTACGACGCGAAGAACGTCAAGATCGACACGGTCATGTACTATCCGACGCCGGATTTCGCGGCGATGGTGCGTCGCTACGAAGCCGGTCAGCTCGACACGACCGACGATATCCCGGCTGACCAGATCAAGTCGCTCAAGGAGCGCTTCAAGGATCAGGTCAGGCTTGGACCGTACCTCGGCACGTGGTTCCTGGTCGTGAATTCGTCCAAGGCTCCGTTCTCCGACGTGAAGGTTCGCCAGGCGCTCTCGATGGGTCTCGACCGCGAGTTCATCGCCGAGCAGATCTGGGGCCAGACCATGCAGCCCGGCTATTCGTTCATGCCTCCGGGCGTCGGCAATTACGGCACCCCGGCCTACATGGACTACAAGGATACGTCGCCGATCGATCGCGAGGAGAAGGCCAAGGCGCTTCTGAAGGAAGCAGGCTTCGGCGCAGGCAAGCCGCTCAAAGTCGAAATCCGCTACAACACGACCGACAACAACCGCAATTCGGTGATCGCGGTCGCCGAACAGTGGAAGCAGATCGGCGTCGAAACGTCGTTCATCAACACCGATGGCAAGACTCACTTCGCTCATCTGCGTGACGGCGGCGACTTCGACGTGGCCCGTTACGGCTGGATCGCCGACTACTCCGATCCGAACAACTTCTTGTTCTTGCTCCAGAGCGACAACAAGGGCTTCAACTACGGCAAGTACAACAACCCGGAATACGATGGCCTCCTGAAGAAGGCAGCCGCCGAGTTGGACCTCAAGAAGCGTGCTGATCTGATGAACAAGGCGGAAGCCCTTCTCATGAAGGACATGCCTTGGATCCCGATCATGTACTAC
>NZ_JBFUKD010000416.1:0-3376 GCF_056401005.1 Microvirga sp. P4_G7
CCTTGATGCCGGGTGTCTTGCTCAACTCGTCCAGGAACTCGACCGGTGTTGTAACGAAATCGGCGTCTCCGGAGAGCAGTTGCAGACGTCGGGTGGTCCATTCCGGAACGGTGCGCATGACGACGCGCTCCAGAGGAGCAGCCCCTCCGAAGTGATTGTTGAACCGCTTGAGGGTGATGCGGCGCTCGGTCCGGTTCCAATCTTCGAGCATGAAGGGACCGCTGCCGTTCTCCTGCGCGAACAACGGATCGGCACTCAACTCCGGACGATAATACTTGATCCAGGTGTCGCCCGAACCATCCCAGCCGCCTACGGAGGCAACCCACTCCTTGTCAACGATCGAGGTGCCGAACGGCAGCGCAATGACGCCCAAGGTCGCGGGGAAAGACTTCGGAAGCTTCAACGTGACTTTGTCGCCGTCAACTGTGATCTGCGAGGCGAGTTGGTCATAGACCTTCCGCAAGATTTCGGGACGCGCCTCCTTGATCTTGGCGCCCCCGCCTTCGCCTTCCACCCATTTGGCGATGTCAGGATATTTGCCAGCCGTGATCACCTCGGTGATCGCGTTGGACATCCACGATTGGCCCATCAGGATGGCTCGCAGGAACGTGTAGCGCACGTCTTCCGGCGTGATCTCGCCGTGCCCGGGTTCTATCGATGCTTTTTGTGCATCCGTGAGTCCGTCGAGAAATTCCCAGCTGACCTTGCCGTCCGCACCTTTCACGCCGACCTTGTGCGTTCGAACGCCTTTGCGGATGGGGAAACTGTAGCTCACCGAGCCATCGTCCCCCTGCTTGATGAGGCCGTTCTCCAGCGATGGCACTTCAGTCGAGATCGCCGGGACGAAAGTTGAAATCTCGGATCCCTTATAGTTCAGCAATCGGCTGTAAACGTTCAGGGCGCCGTAAGAACTCGGGGTATTCGCGATATAGGCTGGATCGAAGGATTGAACGTCGTCAGTCCAAAGAAAGACGAACGTACCTGGGTTCTTGGTTTGGGCGATTGCTGACGACGCGGCAATGCCAAGTAATAAGCTTAAGGCGACAGTCAAAGTTCGCTTCATTAAAGTTCCCCTGCTGGCTGCTGCTCTCGGTTTTTCTTATTTTGATGAAGAGGCTAAAGGCACACTTGTCTTGCTGTCCAATGTGCAGATAGGATCGTTGATGCAAAATATGCATGGGCGGCCCATGGAACTCGCTTGGCTAGAAGACTTTCTGGAAGTGGTCGCGACTCGGAATTTTTCCAGCGCGGCGGCGGCGCGTAGCATTTCTCAGCCGGCCTTCAGTCGACGGATCAAATCCCTCGAAGCCTGGGTCGGCGCCGACTTGATCGATCGCAGTACCCACCCCGTGCATCTGACGGAGGTGGGCAACATGTTCCTGCCGCGTTGCCAGGAGCAGGTACGCGAAATGTACCGATTGCGCACCGATTGCCGCAATGCCGCGGGCGCCGGTTCGCAGCTCGTCACGTTTGCCGCGCTCCATACGCTGTCCATCTACTTCTTCCCGACATGGGTCTGCTCACCGGCGATGCAGGGGCTGACGATTCGCAGCAGCATGCACGCCGCGGATTTCATGGAATGTATCGAGCACCTTTCGTCATCGCGGTGCGATTTTACCATCACCTACGATCACCCGGACGGACCGCCGGTGCTCAAGACCGGCCCGTTCGAATCCTTGCAGGTCGGCACCGACCGGCTGATCTTGGTTTCCGGTGCAGGCGATTCCGGAAAGTCACTCTATGACATCGATCGGTCCGGCGACGACGCGATCCCGTTTCTCGCTTACTCTTGGAACGATGGCTATCTGGGCAAGCTCATTTCGCTGATCCGTTCGCGCTGGCGCCAGCCGCTCAATTTGAACACCGTCTATCAATCGTCGCTGGCCGAGAGCCTGAAGCACATGGTTCTGGCTGGACATGGGGTGGCCTGGCTGCCCCAGAGCTGCGTGCGCCAATGCATCGAGGACGGTGACCTCGTGCAGCTCGGCGGCCAGCAAATGTCACTCGCCATGGAAATTCGCATCTTTCGCCGCGTGGGCTCCTTGAGCCGCGCAAGCGACCTGTTGTGGAAACAGCTTTCGCTCAACGCGGAAAAGCGGCTCGGCATGGATCTTCCCCTCACACGGTGAGCGACAGCGAGGACCTGGAGGGCATCGAAGTGTCGACCGGACCCTCGGACCAAAGTGGGTATGCGAAAAGCGGTGCCTCGATGCAAAAAACACATAATAGCTTGCCCTACGGATATCTATCGCGTCTTTTGCCCAATCGCTACCCAACTGCTTGATAATTGCGCATTTTCCGGCCTCTACTTGAACATGATACGGTTTCGGACATCCGCGGCGGCTATTGACAGGATCCACGCTCATTGCGTTCGATGCACTCACGAACCCGATTGACGTAGAGTATGCTCTTGCCCGCGATCGAAGTTGGAAGCCCGATGTTGCCTGACGACGTGATCCTGGCCGTCGAGGGCCTTGAAGTCAGCTTTGCGAACCAAGCCCTGAAGCCGTTGAAGGCCGTTCGCGACGTCTCCTTTACCATCGCGAAGGGAGAAACCCTTGCGCTGGTGGGCGAGTCCGGCTCCGGCAAATCCGTCACGGCGATGACGATCATGCGACTGACCGAGCACGATGGCGCCAAGGTGACGCGCGGACGCATTCTGATGCGTTTGAAGGATGGTCATGTGACCGACCTGGCGACGCTCTCGGAAAAACGGATCGAGAATCTCAGAGGGTCCGAGATATCGATCGTGTTTCAAGACCCGATGTCGAGCCTCAATCCGGTTTTCACCGTTGGGGATCAGATTGCCGAAGCCGTCACTCGCCATCAGCGAAAGACCAAAGCCCAAGCGAAAGCGATCGCGCTCAACGTCTTGAAGCTCGTTCGTGTTCCGGATGCCGCGCGCCGCCTAGCGCAATATCCGCACCAACTCTCGGGGKGCATGCGCCAGCGCGTCATGATCGCCATTGCGCTCGCATGTCGACCTTCGCTCATGATTCTCGATGAACCGACGACGGCGCTCGATGTGACGATCCAGGCCCAGATCCTCGACCTCGTGCGTGCACTGCAGAGTGAGATCGGCATGTCGGTATTGTTCATCACCCACGACATGGGGGTCGTCGCCGAAATTGCCGATCGCGTCTGCGTGATGCTGAAGGGCGAGATCGTCGAGACGGGGCCTGTCCACGAGATCTTCTCGAACCCCAAACATGGCTACACGAGAGCGCTGATATCGGCGGTTCCGCGTCTTGGAAGCATGGCCGACAAGGACGCGCCCGAAAAATTCCCGCTCGTGATCTACGAGCCTGCACGATGACCGATCGAGGAGACGGGATGCCCCTCGCCCCAAATGTTAGCAGTCGAACGCCGCTCGTGG
>NZ_JBFUKD010000417.1:0-3374 GCF_056401005.1 Microvirga sp. P4_G7
GTAGATTGTGGACCACAATCGGTTCGGCGATGCTGAACCCAACCGTGTGTCGCGGATCGAGCGAGGCGAACGGGTCCTGGAATATATACTGGATCTGTTGTCGGAGCCGACGACGGTCCGCGTGGCTCATGGCGTTCATGTCGCGACCGTCGAACCGCACCGATCCCCCGGTCGGCTCGATCAATTGCTGGAGCGTCCGTCCGATCGTCGACTTGCCGCTGCCGGATTCACCGACCAGCGCAAGCGTCTCTCCGGGATAGATGTCGAAGCTGACCTCCTCCACCGCATGCACGCGGTGGGTAACACGGCCGAAGAAAGTCTTTCCGACATCGAAGCGCGTCGTCAGCTTTTCGACCTCGAGGATCGGTTTCGTATAATTGGCGGTGTTCTGAATCTTGGCTTCGCCGATCTGCTTTGTCCGATCTCCGTCCATGACGGTGACGGACGTTCGTTCGGGAAGCGGCTGCCCCGTCAGGCTGCCCAGGCGCGGCACAGCGGAGAGAAGCGCCCGGGTATAGGGGTGCTGTGGTTCGGCAAAGATCTGGCGCACCGGCGCCTCTTCGACCTTGTTTCCCTTCCACATGACGACGACGTCGTCGGCCATTTCCGCCACCACGCCCATGTCATGCGTAATGAAGATGACGGCCGTGCCCATCTCCTGTTGGAGATCGCGGATAATATTGAGAATTTGTGCCTGGATGGTCACGTCGAGAGCCGTCGTCGGCTCATCGGCGATCAGAAGTTTGGGCCGGCAGGCGAGCGCCATGGCAATCATGACGCGTTGGCGCATACCGCCGGAGAGTTGATGCGGATAGCGGTCGAGCAGGCGATCGGCATCCGGCAGGCGGACCTTCTGCAATAGATCCCTGGCGCGAAGTCTTGCGTCGCGCTGGCTCAATCCTTCATGCAGGATCAAAGTTTCCGCGATCTGGTTGCCGATCGTGAAAACCGGATTCAGCGACGTCATCGGCTCCTGAAAGATCATCGCGATCTCGTTGCCGCGGATCTGGCGAAGCCGGTCATCCGACGCCTTGACGAGATCGAGCGTCGTGCCGGTCGCCGGGCGGAACAAGACCTCTCCGGACGTGATCATGCCGCCCGTGTAGTCGGTCAATCGCATGATCGCGAGGGATGTGACCGATTTGCCCGACCCGGATTCCCCGACGATCGCCAAGGTTCTCCCCGGCTGCACGTCGAAGCTGACGTTATTCACGGCGTTGAAACCGCCGAACGCCACGGAAAGTCCCCGTACAGACAGCAATGGTTCACCGGAAAGGCCCAGCGCATCCGCCTTCGGCATGTTGATTATGCTCATGAAAGGTCATTCCCCTGGCGGGCCGGCATTGCAGTACCTCTTTAAGACCTCTGTTAACAACGCCGTCGCCTGCCGTCCGTCAAGTCCGTTCGATCACCGTCCGGCGCCCTTCGCATTCTTGCCGGTGCCCTTCGCATTCTCGCAAAGAGGGCCTGTCGGGAACCCCTACGCTCGACTAGGCCGAAACCCATTCGCCCTTCCGCATGAGCGTCTCCGCCCGTCCGTCCTGGGTAATTCCATCGACATCGACCTGATCCGAGCCGATCATCCAATCGATGTGGATAAGGCTCTTGTTGGCGCCCCGAGACGCGAGTTCGTCCTCGCTCATGGCACCGCCGTCGACGATGCACTTGCTGTAGGATTGTCCGAGAGCGATATGGCTTGAGGCGTTCTCATCGAAAAGCGTGTTGAAGAACAGAAGGCCGCTTTTCGAGATCGGCGATGAGAACGGCACAAGGGCCACTTCGCCGAGCCGGCGCGCCCCTTCATCGGTCTCCAGAACCTTGCCGAGCACCGCTTCGCCTGTACGAGCCTTGCTCTCGACGATCCTCCCGCCTTCGAACCTCACCTCGATATCCTGGATCAGCGTGCCTTGGTACGACAATGGTTTGGTGCTTTTCACATGGCCGTCGACACGATCCTTGTGAGGCGTCGTGAAGACTTCCTCGGTAGGAATATTGGCGTTACAGACGATGCCGTTTTTGGCTCTTGTCGCTCCGCCATTCCACTCGTGGCCATCGGCGAGACCGACCCGCAAATCCGTTCCAGGCCCTTTGAAATGGAGCGCCGCATAACGCTTCTCGTTCATGAATCGCGTGCGCGTCTGAAGGTTCGCATTGTGCTCGGACCAGGCCGCGATCGGATCGGGGGCATCGACCCTGGAAGCCGCAAAAATTGCGTCCCACAGCTTCGCCACCGCCACATCTTCGGGGTCGGTGGGAAACATGGCCTTTGCCCACGCAGGTGTTGCCGCCGAAACGATGGTCCAGTTGATATCGAAGCCGGCAATMAGGCTAAGGGCCGGCATATAGGCCTTCGACCGTGCACGGTTGGCGCGTGACACCTTTTCGGGATCCTCGTTGGCCAGGAGCGAAGGATCTTCGCCTACGATGGCGAGCCGTGCGGCGCCCTTCTTGTAGGCGTCGGCCATGCCCTCGTAGAGCCAGGATGCGGCTGTGTCGAACGTCTCTTCACGGCCGTTCCGGAAGCGGATCAATGTCGCCTCCTCGTCCGTGAAAAGCGTCGTGACCAGGGAGGCGCCGGCCTTGTAGGCCTGTTCCGTGATGCGCCTGCTGAGAGCGAGTGCTTCCAGAGGCGCCGTCACAATCACTTCCTGGCCCGGCTTCAACCCCAATCCGACACGCACCGCGACTTCCGCGAGCCGGTCGAGCCGCTTGTCATGGATTTTGGCTGCATCCTGGTTTCGGAACTGATCGTTCATGGTTCTGTCTCGTAAAGTGGGATTTGAGGTGAAGCTACACACCGCCAGCGGAGGCGCAACCCCGCGAAAGGCGTGGATCAGAGATTCGCTGGCGCCGCGGGCAGGAGTGCTAGCGTCTCCGCATCGAACGCGATGCTTTTGATAATGGCATAGATCGGGAGTCCTGGCAGGAGATTCAGCCGCTCGACCGACTTTCGCGTCACGCGTGCGACAAGCATGTCGCCGCTGCAATCCAGCGTCACATCGACGGATGGTCCTTCCGCCACGCCGACGGTGAAGATTGTCGCCGGCAGAATGTTCAAGGCGCTGAGGCCTTCCGGCCGCTCGACGGACAAGATGATATCGCGGGCCCGCAATCGTCCCCGCAGCGGCGAACCGGGTGCAAGAGCCAGTCGCGGAACAGTCAACGTTCCCGCCTTCGCTTGCAGCACAGTGAGGTCGTAAGCGTCCTCATGCCGTAGGACGACGGTTTCCACGATCGCACCGGCTTCCGCCGGGCCTGTTTGCGAGAACAGGGCCGTGCGCTGAAGGATTTCCGACGGCCTGCCCATCGCAGCGACGCGACCTTCCGACAGAACGATCACGGATGTCGAAAGGCGTGCGATCTCGGCAATGGAA
>NZ_JBFUKD010000418.1:0-3359 GCF_056401005.1 Microvirga sp. P4_G7
GCCATGCTGCGCTTCATCCTCACCCGCTTCAGTCTGATCATTCCGACCTTCATCGGAATCACATTCTTGGCCTTTTTTCTCATCCGCCTGGTTCCCGGTGATCCCATCGAGACCATGGCCGGCGAGCGCGGCATCGACGCCGCGCGCCATGAGCAGCTCAAGAAGGATTTCGGGCTCGATCAGCCCCTTCTCGTGCAATACGGCTACTATATCGAGCGCGTGCTGCACGGCGACCTCGGCAAGTCCATCGTCACGCGGGAATCGGTTCTCAGCGAGTTCCAGACGCTGTTCCCGGCGACGGTCGAGCTGGCGCTCTGCGCGATCATTTTCGCGCTGGTGCTCGGGATCCCCGCCGGCATCATCGCCGCGGTGCGACGAAATTCGATCTTCGATCACGGCGTGATGGGCGTCTCCCTCGCCGGTTATTCCATGCCGATCTTCTGGTGGGGTCTCATCCTCATCCTGGTGTTTTCGGTTCAGCTCGGTTGGACGCCGGTCTCCGGCCGCATCGACGTGCTCTACTTCATCGAGCCGACGACCGGATTTCTCCTGATCGATTCCTTATATTCCGAAGATGAAGGCGCATTCCTGTCCGCGCTCGGCCACCTCGTTCTGCCGACCATCGTCCTCGGAACCGTACCGCTCGCGGTGATCGCGCGCATGACGCGCTCGGCGATGCTGGAAGTTCTCGGCGAGGATTATATCCGCACGGCCAAAGCGAAGGGTCTTTCGCGCTTCCGCGTCATTTCCCTGCACGCCCTGCGCAATGCGTTGATTCCCGTCGTCACCGTCATCGGCCTGCAGGTCGGCGTCCTGTTCACGGGCGCAATTCTCACCGAGACGATTTTTTCCTGGCCCGGCATCGGCAAATGGCTGATCGAGGCGATCTTCCGTCGCGATTACCCCGTCCTTCAGGGTGGATTGCTTCTCGTCGGCGCGATCGTCATGAGCGTGAACCTGCTTGTCGATCTCACCTATGGCCTCATCAATCCGCGCATCAGGCACAACCGATGACCGCAGAAACACTAGAAGCGCCCGCCGTCGCTGTCCCCACGGCCACGCCGCCGCACCCCCTCCGCGAATTCTGGGGCTATTTCAGCGCCAACAGCGGCGCCGTCGCCGGCCTGTTCGTGATCGTCACCGTCGCCCTTGTCGCCCTCTTGGCGGACGTGATCGCGCCACACTCGCCGTATCTCACGGACACCACCGTCGCGCTCAAGCCGCCGTTCTGGCAGGAGGGCGGGTTGCTCACCTATCCGCTCGGCACCGACGCCATCGGCCGCGACATTCTCTCGCGTCTGATCTACGGCTCGCGCCTGTCGCTGGCGATCGGCGTCATCGTGGTGTCGATCTCCATCGTTCTGGGAACGGTGCTGGGTCTGGTGGCGGGCTTTGCCCGTGGCCTGACCGAGATCTTCATCATGCGCGCGATGGACATCATCCTGACCATGCCGAGCCTGCTTCTGGCGATCGTCATCGTCGCGGTGCTCGGCCCCGGCCTCGTCAATTCGATGCTCGCCGTCGCACTGGTGATCCTGCCGCATTACGTGCGCCTCGCGCGCGCCGCGGTCATCACGGAAACGTCGAAGGATTACGTCACCGCCGCCCGCGTCAGCGGCGCCGGCACGATACGTCTGATGTTCAAGGAGGTGCTGCCGAATTGCACCGCGCCCTTGATCGTGCAGGCCTCCCTCGGCATCTCGACCGCGATCCTCGACGCTGCGGCGCTCGGCTTTCTCGGCCTCGGCGCGCAGCCTCCGTCACCCGAATGGGGCACGATGCTCGCCGATGCGCGTGAATTCGTGCTGCGCGCCTGGTGGGTSGTCACCTTCCCGGGTCTTGCGATCCTGATCACGGTGCTGGCCTTCAATCTTCTCGGCGACGGCCTTCGTGACGCCCTCGATCCCAAACTGAAGCGCTGATCATGGCTCTGCTCGAAATCGAAAATCTGTCGGTCGAGTTTCCGACGCAAGGCGGCATCATGCGGGCGGTCGACGGCGTCARCATGAAACTCGACGTCGGTGAAGTCCTCGGCGTCGTCGGGGAATCGGGATCCGGCAAGAGCGTCACGATGCTCGCTCTCATGGGCCTCGTTCCTTTCCCGGGCCGGGTGAAGGCGGACAAGCTGTCCTTCAACGGGCGCGATCTTCTGACGATGTCCGACCGTGAGCGCCGCAAGCTGACGGGTAAAGACGTCGCGATGATCTTCCAGGAGCCGACGACCAGCCTCAATCCGTGCTTCACCATCGGCTTCCAGTTGACAGAGACCCTGCGATTGCACGAGCACATGGATCGCAAGGCCGCGCGGCGGCGGGCGATCGAACTTCTCGAGCAGGTCGGCATTCCGTCCCCGGAAGGACGGCTGTCGGCGTTCCCGCATCAATTGTCGGGCGGCATGAACCAGCGCGTGATGATCGCGATGGCGATCGCCTGCAATCCGAAACTGCTGATCGCCGACGAGCCGACCACCGCGCTCGACGTGACCATCCAGGCGCAGATTCTCGATCTCCTGGTCAACCTGCAGAAAGAGCGCAACATGGCGCTCGTGATGATCACCCACAACATGGGCGTCGTGGCCGAAACGGCCGAGCGCGTCATGGTGATGTATGCGGGCCAGATCATGGAGGAACGCGCTGCCGCCGACCTTTTTGCGTCGCCGCAGCATCCCTACACCGCGGCGTTGCTTTCCGCCCTACCGGAACGCAGCGAAGGCGGGCGCCTCGCGACCATTCCGGGCGTCGTTCCCGGTCTCTACGATCGGCCGAAGGGTTGTCTGTTTTCGCCGCGCTGCGCGTATGCGACCGAACACTCGCGCAATGTCCGTCCGGAGCTTCGGCCCTGGGCCGGCGGTCAGATCCGCTGCCATTATCCGCTCGGCGACCCGAATAGAATCGCCGAGATCAATGCCGATCACCCTCTTGGAGCGGAGGCCGCGTCGTGAGTGCTCCCGTCGTCGAGGCCAAGGGCCTCAAACGCGTCTATGAAGTCAAACGCGGTCTGTTCAAGGAGCCGGGACGGCTGCAGGCGGTGGGCGGCGTGTCGTTCACGATCCAACCGGGCCGGACGCTCGCGGTCGTGGGCGAATCCGGCTGCGGCAAGTCCACCTTGGCGCGCATGGTGACGCTGATCGAGAAGCCGACCGAGGGTGGGCTTCTGATCGATGGGCACGATGCCGTGAACCCGCCGGCCGGCATGGCCAAAACGCTGCGCCGAACCGTGCAGTTCGTCTTCCAGAATCCGTACGGCTCGCTCAACCCGCGCAAGAAAGTGGGCGCCATTCTCGAGGAGCCGCTCGCCATCAACACCGACCTGTCGTCCGCCGAGCGCACAGAACGCGCACGCGCAATGATGACCAAGGT
>NZ_JBFUKD010000419.1:0-3352 GCF_056401005.1 Microvirga sp. P4_G7
GGAAGATTCCGTTCGCGCCGTATGCGTAGACAGAAGCGTCGACCGGAGTGGTGAGGGGGCCCACCGTGCGGGGCGCAGTGAAGTAATCCTCGTCGGCAGAATAGAAACGCGTGTGATAGGAGGCTATGTAAGTCACGCCGGGGCTGATCGATATCGGCGTATCGAAGGTCGCGGTCTGCCAACCCGAATAGCTCATGCCGTCGAATGTTGCCGTGCCCAGCAACTGGCCCGTTGAACTCCACAGGTGCGCGACGCGCGCTCCATCGAGCTGTGCGGGTTTGTAGAACCTGATTCCGGTAATCGTCCCGGACGAATAACTCGAAAACTTCACGCCGAGCTCGACTTCTTTCGTATCGGGTGCGAACTCCATTTCCGGGCGATCAGCGAAAGTGAACAGGCTCCGTGTGGGGCCGGTCGTGACATTGACGGTTCGCCCGGCTGCGGGCGCCCCGATGTTCAAGCTGTCGTCGACGGCACGGGCGAGCACAGTATACGTGCCGGCGCCTTGCGTGACCCACGTGTAAGTCCAGTTTCCACGACCTGTCGCCTTGTGCCAGCTGGCGCCATTGTCCGTGGAAACTTCCACACCGGCGACCAAGCCGCCGGTATCCGCGGCCGTGCCGGTGATCGTCAGACGTTGGCCTTCGAAGACGTTCGTCCCGCCATTGGGGGTGAGGATCGTCACCGTCGGGGCGACGTGGTCGGTCGTCGTCGTCGCCAATACCAGGCTCGCCTCAAGGGTTTGAGGTTGAATCCCCATGTCGGCGAACAGGTTGACCATCGCCTGCTGCACGTTCGGATCGGTTGGAGTGGCTTCAGCGTCGTGATGCGAGTCGAGGCCCCATGACCAGTAGACGGTGCCTGCTCCAAAGACGAGCGCGCCGCTTTCTGCACGGTAGAGTGTTAAGCTATGCGTCGCCGTACCTGGAGCGACGATTGTACCGTAATCATAGAGGTAGGTATCGACGCTGACTGTCGAGAGCGAGAGGTTGATCAGGCCTTCTGGCCTGAAGCCGTTATCGACGTCCATATCCCATTCGTAACCGAGAAGATTCTTCTGCAGGGTCGCAACCTCGCCCGGCTGCAATTCCGCGATCTCCGTGTTGCGCCAGAACCTGAGCTGAGAAAAGTCGTAGGGAACCGAGATGGTATCGAGGCGGAAGGAATCGACCTTGAACAATTGGCCGGTCAATGAATTCTCCGGCTCTTGGCCGGGGTCTGCGAAGCGAGGATCACGCCAGGTGCCCGTCGATGTCGAACTCGGATCGATGTCCGTATGGGCCCACGTTTCCTTGTAACTCACCATCGTCCGGTAAGGCGTTCCTGTACCGTCGATGCTTGTTTCCCACCGTGTCTTCCAATAGACTTCGTTGCCGCTCCAAAAGGCCAGATTGACGCCCGCATCGCGAGCCGCCTCGACATTGGCGCGCTGCTCGGCGGACCAATATTCGTCGTGACCGACCGACAAGAACGCCTTTGTGTTCAAAAGCTGAGCTCCATCGCGCGCGGAGTCGACACCGGAAATATAGTTGATGTCGTACCCGTTCTGCTCGAGCCACCGGATAGCAGGATACTCGGCGCCGAAAATGTAGTCCCACGCACCGCCCATAGGGCTCGTCGTCGTCATGAAGGGGCGGTTGTAGCTGACGGCGTAGGCACGGCCGATCGCCATCAATCCGCAGCCGCAATTGGGCGGGCTATAGGCGATCATGTCGTCCGGGTTGAGCGGAACCTGACCGAAATAGAGGCTCGCGCCACCCCACGCGTTGTAGGCCTGCCATGTGGTGTCGGAAGTCTGGAATGTAATGTCGCTCGTCTGCTCGTCGTTGCGGACGATGAACGGTATGAGATTCTGGCCCGGCGTTCCGTCTTCGCGAACAAGCTTGGCAAAATACACACCCGATACGGCATCGGCGGGCACGTCCCAGCTCGCCGAAACGGACCAATTTCCGCAATCGATCAATCCGAGCGAATAATCGACGATGGGGTGTGGTTGAATTTGCGGGGCGGCCAAGTTCTTGTCGATCGTATCGATCAGCCTCGCGCCGTCCCCGCCGTAATACCCCATCCGGTAGATTTCGATGCGATAGTTCGTCGAGTCAGTTGCGATCTTGAAATCGACAGTGTTGCCGTTGTCGACGCTGATATCGGTCGCGAAGCCCTGAATGTTCATATCGCCGGCGCCATTCACCGGCCGCCAGATGCTTTCGGGCGTTCCGTCCTTCAGATTCTCCAGGACAATCGCGTTCGAAGGTCCCGCCGAAAGATCAACTTGCGACAGCAACGCACTCTGTTCAAGTGTCAAGGATTCCGGATCCATGGCGTGACCTGCTCGCTTTGTTCGACGGTTCCTTGGAAAGTAACACAGCGCTATAGGCGTCGAAAGCAGATGGCTGGTGCAAGTAAAGTCAAACCATCGACTATAATGGGGCGCGCCGTTACCTCATAAGCTGTAATACCAAGTAACAAATCACCAGTCGTGCTTTAGCGTCGATTTAAAATGAGCGAGCGATTTGAGAGGGGTAGCTGTGTCCGATGACGGTTCGTCGCAGCAGATGACGTCGCCGATCGTCTGCGCCGATCGTGTGGCGACAAACGGAGCAATTGGTCAAACAGAATTGGCATCGTCGCTCGCATGAAACGCAATGGTGTTCGCATTAGATGCGACGCAAGCACACAAGCGCGTTGGAATGCGAGACCCGTCTAACCAGAGCGTAGTCCGCTCGCAGGCTTCATCAAAGTCGGTCTCGCAGCGACCTGAAATCAGGTGCTGCTGCCGTGGAGCTCGTTGTTTACGACAATTCCAATTCTCGCCTCCGCCGCTCTTGCCACGGCGTCCTGGCTGATGCCGTGGGAACTCGCAGTGCAAATGCACCTTGGAACGATGATACTTAGCGCGGAAAAAGCATATTATTCATGCACTTATCGTATGATCGCTAGTTTGTAATCAAGATAAACTGCATATTTGAACGGTTCTAAACTCATAGTCGATAATGATATGTTTTAGATCTATTATTAAGTACTGCGATAACGCTCGACAATACATTAGAACGACCATATGAGCTTGCCTCGTTTTGTTGGGCAGGCGTTCGACGACCACGCCACAGCCCGACCTGACACTCAAATCCGGCGCGCCGCGCCGACGATCACCTTCACGTCTGGAAGACGGGGCTAGCCATGACCGATACGCCAAAGGGCACTCTCACCACCACACCGTCGGCGATCCCCGACGGCACTGATTTCAACGCCTTCCTCGCGGGCTACTTCACCACCGCGACGAGCTTCAAATTCTACGGCGGCACGGAATATTACTTCGGCACCCTGATCAGCGGCGAGCAGCTCGCCTTCATCG
>NZ_JBFUKD010000420.1:0-3344 GCF_056401005.1 Microvirga sp. P4_G7
CTGATCGCCAATATCTCTGAGCAAACAAATGGCCGCCAAGCTGTTCTTGGTGGCCATTTGTGCGTTTCTCACGAGCGTTTGCTTCTTACGTGATGGYCGCTTCCTTGCGAGCTACGGGTGATCCCTAAAAATTGCGCTCACTGGCCCTAACGGCCTGTTGTTAATGGCATGATATAATGATACTTATGTTTTGGTATAACAGAACGTTGACCTGAATTTTATATTGAATGAGGGGGTTAATATGACAGGCAGTCCTTGGGCTCTACACGTAACACCAGCAACCGGTTTCACGCAGGGTAATCTTCAAGAGGTGAGATTTCCGGAGAACCTGCTTCCTGGAACTCTCCTCGGGTGGCTAACTAATTTCAAGCCCGGTGAAAATGTCCCTGGCCTCACATTCGCGCCGACGGTTGGCTCGGAGGGAGATGACGGCGGAAACTACGAGATCGTATACAACACCGCTGCTGCTCGATGGGAAATCATTGCTCTCGTCGCGATGGATTTCGAAAATTTGATGACGACCGGAGGGATCAATTTCACCAGCTCCGGGTCGATCCTCGGTTATGACTATCAAGCTTACATCACCCTTGAGGTCGAGGACGCAAACGACAATCCGAGAGACGTGACGCTGTTGCGGGCCGATGGTTCGGTGGGCGCAATCACAATCAGTGAGAACACGCAAAACGGGACATCTATCGGGCAGCTCACCGCATTCGACGATGATGAGTATGCCGAGTTCAGCAACAACGGGACCCTTGTCTATCAGATCGTCGACGTGACGACCGGCGCAGTAATCACCAATGGGCCGTTCGAGATCATACGGACCGGATTCGGGACCGAGGGTGATGCGGTCTACAGCCTGAGCGTTCGCGATTCGAGCCAATTGGCCGTGCTGCAGGATGGCTCGCGTGCGATTCGGGTCAAAGTGAGCGATCCGGAAGGCGGAGTTTCGTACAAAAATTTCACGATCGGCATAACCGACGTTCCCGTCGTCAACAACGCCCCCACTATCTCCGGAACGTCAGGCACGCCGATTTCCGCGCAGGCCAACGGCACCGTAGCGATGAATCCGTTTGCCGCTGTGACGGTTAGTGACGGCGATACGACGACGCCGGCCGAGCAGATGACGCTCAAGATCTCATTCGCAAGCGGAACCGGTTCTCTCAACCAGACTTTGACGAGCGACAATGGCGTCACCAAAGTCTACACCTTCACCGCTATGGACGAGGGGACCCTCAACACGCTCCTGGRCAATCTCAGCTTCAGCCCCACCGATCGCACGACTGGCGGAACGACGCGGACGGACTTCCTGATTGAGCTGACGGACGCGTCCCACACCAGTACTCCCACGACGGCTCATGTTCTCGTCGACGCCGTGCTCCCGACGGTATCCTTTGGCGCTGCATCGGTCTCCGTCACGCAGACGGAGACTGGCTCCACGAACCGGACGATGACCTTCACGGTCAAGCGGGACTCGACCGTCGGTACGTCCAAGGTTCATTGGGCAGTTTCCGGTACGGGAACGCACGCCGCCACTGCAGATGACTTCGCCGGTGGGAGTTTCCCCTCCGGTGACGTGACCTTCGCGGCTAATAGCGACACCGCGACCATCACTTTCGACATCTTGAGTGATGCGGTCGATGAATTCGATGAGACATTCCTCGTCACGCTTTCGCCGCTGCTGGCCACCGACAACGGCTACATTGCTCCGACGGGCAACAATTCGGCGACGGGGACGATCGACGATACGGCCCCCACGGTTACGCTGGCAGGATCGGGCACATTCGCAGCGACGAACCAGGGTCCGGTGAGCGCCTTCGGCGGCCTGACGATCAACGATTCGGAAGCCTCCGATCAGATCACGCTGAAAATCCAGTTTACCGGCAGCCATGGTGCGCTGGTCGCGGCGGTCGGAAGTGGCATCACGATCCCGACCGCCGATACGACGACGTCGCCGGGAAACAAGATCTACACCTTCACGGGAACGAAGACCGAGCTGACGGCGCTCCTCGATAATGTGCAATTCGACCCGCTAGACCGCATTGCCGGCGGGGCCGTCCAGACCACGACGTTCTCGATCGGCGTGTCAGACATGGCAAACCCGACGCAAACAGTCACGACTCCGATCACCGTCTCTTCGACTCCTCCAGCGAACGCCGCYCCGACCAACCCGGCGACGACGGCGAACGTGAACGAGGGGACGGCGGGTTCGACCACAGTCGTAACTTTGGACGACAGGGACGACGACAACCAGAYGATCACATACACGTTCGCGACTGCATTTGCAGGCTCGAACGGCTTGATCAGTGCGGAYCAGAAGTTCAAGATTGTGGGGAACACGATCCAGACGAACGGGGCGCTGGCGAACGTGACGGCGGACACGCCGATCACCTACTCGGTCGTCGCCAACGACGGCTCGGGTGCGACGAACAATACGGCGATCGGCGACGTGACGATCACGGTCAAGAACGTGAACACGGTCCCCAGCAACGTGCATTTCACAACGGGTGGTACGGCAGCTTCGATCGTCGAGAACTTGGGTGCCGGCACATCCGTGGGCACGGTGACGGCGAGCGATGACGGCGCTCCTGCTAATCTTCGCTACTCGATCGCGAACAACGACAACTTCACGATCGACGAGATCACGGGCGAGATCAAGGTGAAGGCCGGCGCCGATCTGAACTACGAGACAGTTCCGATCCACACGGTCACGGTGACCGTGACGGATCTCGTCGGCGCGGGCCTGTCGACGTCGCAGGCGCTCACGATCAATCTGACCGACCGCAATGAGGCTGCATCGTCGATCAATTTCACTGACTCGCAGACAATCAGGGTCGGCACGACGGGCATCAATGCAAACGTCGTTCTGGCGACGGCGGTCGATCCTGACACGTTGCCCGCCAATCAGATCAATCAGTATCGGTTCGAAAACGGAACGGCGATCGATCCATCCGGGTTGTTCGAGATCAGCGCGACAAGCGGCCAGATCCGCACCACCAGGGCTGTAACGGCCGCCGATATTGGGGAGAAGACGCTCAATGTCGTCGCCTATGATGGGACGCTGGCGTCCGCACCGAGGCCTGTGACGTTCAGTGTTCTGGCGGCGGATGCACCGACGCCGACGCTGTCCATCGCTGCGACCGATGCGATCAAGGCTGAAGGCACCGGAGGCATGACCGCCTTCACCTTCACGGTGACGCGTGCGGATCCGGCAGGTCTTGCAACCGTCGACTGGACATTGGCCGGTGCTGGAGGGAGCCCCGCCGATACGAGTGACTTCCAGGCCACGAGCGGCAGGGTGGCCTTCGCGGCCAACGAAACCACCAGGACCATTACCGTCAATG
>NZ_JBFUKD010000421.1:0-3339 GCF_056401005.1 Microvirga sp. P4_G7
GATTACGGCCAGATCGTCGAGATGAACACGCCCGACGAGTTCTTCAGAAACCCTCAACACGAGCGCACACGCCAGTTCCTCAGCCAAATCCTGCACTAACTCTCTGGAMGGCCGACACGCCCCGCCGCCTCATCCCGAGGAGCAGCCGAAAGGCTGCGTCTCGAAGAACGAGGCGTCTCCGGCTACCTCTGGACAATCCTTCGAGACGCCACTCCGCGGCGCCTCAGGATGAGGGGTTGGAATGGAAGTTGAGCGGGCTGCTATTCCTTTTTCGCCGGTCCGGTCTCGACCGGCAGGTCCTGCCGCGCGCCCCATTCTGCCCAGGAACCATCGTAGAGTGACTGGATCGGATGGCCGCCCGTCTCGAAGGCGAGGGCGAGGATCGCGGCGGAGACGCCGGAGCCGCAGCTCGTGATGACCGGCTGGCTCGGGTCGATGCCGGCCTTTGCGATGGCCGCGTCCAAGATGGCCCTGTCCCTGAACCGTCCATTCTCGATGATCTCGGCAAACGGCAGGTTGAGCGATCCGGGCATATGGCCTTGGCGAAGTCCCGGACGCGGCTCGGGAGCATCGCCGCGAAAACGATCCGCTGGCCGCGCGTCGACGACCTGGGCGCTGCGCGTCTTCAGGGCGGCAGCGACGTCTGATGCACTTGCGACGGCGGTCCGATCGAGCGTCGCCGTAAACCGGCGCGGCGTGGGGTGCTTCTGCGCTCCCGTCTCGATGGCGCGGCCCTCCTGATGCCAGGCCGGGAAGCCGCCATCGAGAATGCGGACGTCCTTTGCGCCGAAGACGCGGAATGTCCACAGAACGCGGGGCGCGGAGAAAAGCCCGGCGCCGTCATAGACGACGATCGTGGTGTCGTCGCCGATCCCGAGCGCGCCGGCAGCCTCTGCAAACGCCTCCGTGCTCGGCAGCATATGGGGAAGGGCGGAGGACGCGTCCTTGACCGTATCGATATCGAAGCGCACTGCGCCCGGAATATGGCCCGCCAAGTATTCCGCCTGTGGATCGCGATTTTGCGTCGGCAGATACCAGGATCCATCGACGACGACGAGATTTGCGTCGTTCAGATGGTCCTGGAGCCATTGGGTCGAGACGAAGGGATGGGGCATGGATTCAATCGCATAGAGGGATGGGAAAGCGCTTCAGTCGGCGATAGCCAAACGAACACGACGGTTCTGTTTGCCCTTCTTTTCGATGTCGGTGATTACGACAGCACCAATTTCGCTGGTGCGTCGCACGTGCGTTCCGCCGCAGGGCTGAAGGTCGATGCCTTCGATCTCGACGAGCCGGACACGACCCGACCCGCGCGGCGGCTTCACCGACATGGTCTTGACCAGACCCGGATTAGCGTCGAGCTCGGCGTCGGTAATCCATCGTTCGGTGACGGCGGCGTCTCGAGAGATCAGCGCGTTCAGCTTTTCGGTCAGCTCGGTCTTGTCGAGCCCCGCGTCGGGAATATCGAAATCGAGTCGCCCGTCGCCGTCGCCGATCGAGCCACCGGTGACCGGGTAGGGCAGCACGACGCTCAAGAGGTGCAAGGCGGTGTGCACGCGCATCCGCTTGAGGCGACGTGGCCAGTCGAGTTGAAGGGACACGACGTCCCCGGCTTCTATGGCCGCCGTCGCTTCGGTTCCGACGAGATGCACGACCTGCGACCGGTCAGATCCGTAGACCGTATTGGACACGGGCCACTCGCCGCCACCTCGCGTGTTCAATGTGCCGACGTCGCCCGGCTGCCCGCCTCCCTGCGCATAAAAGACCGTTTGATCGAGCACCACGCCTCCCTCGGGCGTCACGGCTAAGACCTTCGCCTCGCAGCCTGCTGCGTAAGCATCATCCCGAAAAAGCAGGGTCGTCGCGGTCATCGTCTCAAGCCTCGTCCTCAAGCAAGGGCGCCATCTTGGTGGGAATTCGAGTCGCTTGGCAACCGGCCGAGCCATGCCTCACGACGACACGCGCATTTCCCTGAACGCATGCAACGCCCGTTCCCGCGCGGTCGCGTGATCGACGATCGGTCTGGGATAGGTCTCGCCGAGGATGATTCCGGCAGCTTCGCGCACAGGGTCGGGAGCTGCCCATGGCTGGTGAATGAACGTGTTCGGCAAGGCGGCGATTTCTGGTACGAATTCGCGGACATAGGCTCCCTCGGGATCGAACTTCTCGCCCTGCGTGATCGGGTTGAAGATTCGATAGAACGGCGCCGCATCGGGACCGGAGCCGGCGGTCCATTGCCAACCGAAGGCGTTGTTCGCGCTGTCCGCATCGACCAACGTGTCCCAGAACCATTGTTCTCCTTGCCGCCAATCGATGAGCAGATGCTTGATGAGGAAGGACGCCACGACCATTCGAACGCGGTTGTGCATCCAGCCGGTCCGCCACAACTGGCGCATGCCCGCATCGACAATGGGATAACCCGTCATCCCCCGTTGCCACGCCTGGAGATTCTCGGCGCTCGAACTCCACCGGAAGTGCGAAAAGCGAGGATCCTGCGAGCGCGTCGCCAGTTCGGGATTCTGAAAGAGCTGTTGATGACAAAACTCGCGCCAGATCACTTCGCTGAAGAATTTTTCGACGTTGCCGGACATACCTTCGGCGTGCGCAAACTTGGTGTGAACCCGATGCCAGATCTGGCGCGGTGTGATCTCGCCGAAATGCAAATGGGGAGACAAGCGCGACGTGCCGTCCGTTCCAGGTATCTCGCGATTGACCGCATACCCTCGCAATCGTTCATCGATAAAATCGTCGAGCGCTTCTTGCGCCGCGGCCTCGCCGGGAATCCAGGCTTGACGCAATCCACCTGCCCAGTCGGGTTGCGACGGCCGCAAATCTAAATCAACCAGCGAAACTTCGTCGCGTCCTTTCCTCGACGACCGCGCAATTGTACGCGGAGCGGGAAGGGGATGGGGTGGCGCGCCCTTCGCCATCACCGCGCGAAAATAGGGCGTGTAAACCTGAAACGGCTTGCCGGCCTTGGTGGTGATCTCCCAAGGCTCGTTCAGCAAACGTCCATTGAAGCTTTCGACGATGAGGCCACGCTTTGTCAGGCTCTCCTTGATCGCCTTGTCGATGGCAATCTCACCGTCCCCGTAGCGACGATTCCAGAAGACGCTGCCAGCGCCAGTCGTCTCTGCGATTCGATGAACAATCGTCTCCGACGGCCCGCGAAACAGCGCGAGACGCGTTCCACGAGCAGCTAATTGTTGGGCGAGCGATTCGAGCGTTCCATGCAGCCACCAGCGCGTCGCCGCTCCAATGGGACGGATTCCCGGCGATTCGTCGTCCAGGATAAAGAAGCAGAATATCGGTGCGCCGATACTTGCGGCGGCATGAAGC
>NZ_JBFUKD010000422.1:0-3335 GCF_056401005.1 Microvirga sp. P4_G7
ATACATCTCCGGTCAACGGCCAGATCCTGTGTGAAATCGCCCGCTCGGATGCGACCGACGTCGAACACGCTCTCGACGCCGCCCACGCCGCAAAGGACGCATGGGGGAAGACCAGCGCCGCCGAACGGTCGCAGATTCTCAATCTCATTGCTCAACGAATGGAAGACAATCTCGCGCTGCTCGCCGAGGCGGAGACCTGGGACAACGGCAAGCCGATCCGCGAGACCACCGCCGCCGACGTCCCACTGGCGATCGACCATTTCCGCTATTTCGCGGGTTGCATCCGAGCACAGGAAGGCGGGATTTCGGAGATCGACCACGACACCATCGCTTATCATTTCCACGAACCGCTGGGCGTCGTCGGGCAGATCATTCCGTGGAACTTCCCTCTTCTGATGGCCTGTTGGAAACTCGCACCGGCGCTGGCAGCTGGAAATTGCGTCGTGATCAAGCCCGCGGAGCAGACCCCGGCATCCATCCTTGTTTGGGCTGAATTGATCGGGGACCTCCTTCCGCCAGGCGTTCTCAACATCGTCAACGGGTTCGGTCTCGAAGCCGGGAAGCCGCTCGCCTCCAGCAACCGTATCGCCAAGATTGCCTTTACCGGCGAAACGACGACCGGACGGCTGATCATGCAATATGCCAGCCAGAACCTGATCCCCGTTACGCTGGAACTGGGTGGAAAGTCGCCGAACATCTTCTTCAAGGATGTCGCCAACGAGGATGACGATTTCTTCGACAAGGCAATCGAGGGCTTTGTCATGTTTGCTCTCAATCAGGGGGAAGTTTGCACTTGTCCGAGCCGCGCTTTGATCCACGAGAGCATCTATGACCGCTTCATGGAACGCGCGCTCGCCCGGGTCGAAGACATCGTTCAGGGCGATCCACTTGATCCGAAAACGATGATAGGAGCGCAGGCGTCATCGGAGCAACTCGAGAAGATCCTGAGCTATCTTGATATCGGACGGCAGGAGGGCGCCGAAGTTCTCGCCGGCGGAGAACGCAATATGCTGCCGGGAGATCTCGCTGGCGGATATTACGTGAAGCCGACAGTTCTTCGCGGGCACAACAAGATGCGCGTCTTCCAGGAGGAGATCTTCGGCCCGGTCGTTTCCGTAACGACCTTCAAAGACGACGACGATGCGTTGAGCATCGCCAACGATACTCTGTACGGCCTTGGCGCGGGCGTTTGGAGTCGCGAAGCAAATCGCTGCTACCGTTTTGGGCGTGCGATCAAGGCTGGGCGTGTCTGGACCAACTGCTATCACGCCTATCCGGCCCACGCGGCGTTTGGTGGCTACAAGCAATCCGGTATCGGACGCGAGAACCATCGCATGATGCTCGACCATTACCAACAAACGAAGAACATGCTTGTCAGCTACAGCCCGAAGAAACTCGGCTTCTTCTGATCCTCTCAGGTGCGAGCGCAACGCTCGCACCTCTCCCCTCCGGAGCATCGCCATGGCCGAACCTGAACGTGTGGAAGCGACTGATGCGGCCCTCGCGCTGATCCGTGAGATAAAGGCCGATCATGGTCCTATCCTGTTCCACCAATCGGGTGGTTGTTGCGACGGCTCGTCTCCGATGTGCTATCCCCAAAACGACTTCATCGTCGGCGATCGAGATGTTCTGCTCGGCCGTATCGACGATGTACCGGTCTACATCAGCGAATCCCAATTCGAGGCCTGGCGGCACACGAAGCTGATCCTCGATGTCGTTCCCGGGCGCGGTGGGATGTTCTCCCTCGACAACGGTCGAGAGCGCCGGTTCCTCACCCGTTCGCGCCTGATSCCTCAAACGTAAGCAGGCATCCCTGGGCCCACGCCGAGCGCCCGGAGCATTGCTTGAACGCCCGGGTGTGAACGCTTTCATTCCATATTCTGACTTGACCCGGAGCAGTCCGTCGGCTGCTATGGCTGCGGACGTGTTCGGCAAACGAAAGAATGCCCCATGACGCAGTGGCTCGATCGAATTTCATTCGGCGCTTCTGTAGCGTTCTTCTTCCTAGGTGGCCTTATGGGCTCACATGCGGCCGATTTGTCCCCTCCTCCGGCCGTCCATGCAAGTGTGGAGGCACCCTCCGGTTGGACATACCGCTTCGTGCCCTACGGATGGCTGCCGGCCATGAGAGGCAATCAAACCGTCCGGGGACGAACGGTCAAAGTTGATGCGAGTTTTATCGATATCGTCGAAAAGAGCGATTCGCTGATCGCCTTGATGGGAGATTTCGAGGCACGCAACGGCGCTTTCTCTCTTTATGGCGATGTGGTCTGGAGCAAGATCGGCGCTTCGGGAAGCCATGTCAGAAACCGCAGCGCCGTACCCGGGATCGTCGGCAGCGTCGGCCGCGCGCTCGATCTCGATTACCAGATGGCGATCGTCGAAGTGGGAGCGACCTATGAAATCGCGCGATCTGGACCCTTCGCCTTCGATATCCTTGGTGGTGCACGCTACTGGTATCAAGAAGCAGATCTGTCGTTCGATCGGTTTCAAACGGCTGAGATCGGTGATCTTGAGATCGTAGGCGCTCGCGCAATCGCACGTTCCGGATCCGTCGATTGGCTCGATCCCATGATCGGTGCGCGAATCCGCTACACGGTGACGCCGGGGCATGAGCTTTTCGTGCGCGGTGACATCGGCGGTTTTAGCGTGGGCAGCAGGTTTTCCTGGCAGGCCATCGGGGGCTACGGGTTCGACTTCGGCACTTACCAAGGTGTCGTGTTCTCCGGCGTCCTCGGCTATCGGGCTCTCTACGTGGATTACTCACAGGGGACCGGCCGGACGCGTTACGAATTCGACATGCTGCAGCACGGGCCCATCGTCGGGCTCAGCATGCGGTTCTGAAACTGGCGCCGTCCGCTAGTCGTCTGCAGCATCAATCAAGTTGTCTCGACCGAATTCTTGCAATTCTCATTGCGCGATCATCGGCGATCGCCGCGCGCGGTTTGATGAGGACCTCTCACGCTGCCGACCGCGCGTTGGCTGACCTTCCAACCGAAACGCCCAAGTATTTGGGTTTGAGGTACGGCATCTCGGCATCTGGCCAGCGCCACGCTGTAAAACGGAATCCATTCTTGCTCGGAATTTTATCCTGAGTAGGATTACCGATCGTCGCGCGTGGCGGAATGTAACGATGGAGATCGGGAACATGGACATTCGGCTTCACGCTGACGGACCATTTGACGAGTCCCCGATATCCACCGGCCGCCTGCCCTCCGCTGAGACTGTGCGGGCACTGTTGGATGAGGCCTACGAGCGTTTCAAGGGCATCGATGAAGGCACTGTAGCCGATTACATCCCGGCACTCGCCGCAACGCCGCGCGAATTGTTTGGAA
>NZ_JBFUKD010000423.1:0-3335 GCF_056401005.1 Microvirga sp. P4_G7
GCGTAGGATTGGCCGCGTCCGATGCGAGCAAGTACCCGCAGGAATTTTCCGGCGGACAGCGACAACGCATTTCGATCGCACGAGCGCTCGCGGGTGAACCGGACTTTCTCGTCCTCGACGAGCCGACCAGTGCCCTCGACGTGTCCGTGCAAGCGCAGATTCTCAATCTACTGAAGGCGTTGCGGCAGGATCTGGGGCTGACATCCCTGTTCATCACGCACAATCTCGCCGTCGTTCGGCTCATGGCCGACCGCGTCGGCGTGATGTATCTCGGTCAGATCGTGGAGGAGGCGCCGACCACGGAATTGTTCACCGCGCCGCGGCATCCCTACACGCGGTTGCTGATCGATGCCTCGCCCGATCTCGACACGCGGGACAGAAGCCTCCATCCGATCGCGGGTGAGATCCCGAGCCCCAGTGCTATCCCGTCGGGCTGTCGGTTTCACACCCGTTGTCCGCGCGTGAAGCCGCTCTGCATCGAGAAAGAACCCGATGTGACGCGCACCCCGAGCGGCGCCTCGTTTCGGTGCCATTTCCCGTTGGAGCAGGGCGATCTAGCCGGTGGCGTGCAAGCCTCCGACAATCACACCGTGACGGCGTTTCGGCGGAGAGCGATCTGATGTCTCGCGATGATGCTATCGCGCGTGCTGCGCAACATCTCGACAGCGGTGCGTTTCGGGAAGAACTGGCACGCCGCGTAGCCTATCCGACGGTGAGTCGTTTGTCCGGCAACGCGCCCGATCTGCTCGAGTACCTCGAGAAGGAAATGCAACCTGCTTTCCGAGGCATGGGCTTTGAGACCGAGATTTACAACAATGATCTCGCACCGGGTCCGTTTCTCGTCGCCACGCGCATCGAAGATCCAGCACTTCCGACCGTTCTTCACTACGGCCACGGGGATGTCGTGGCGGGGCTCGACGAGAGCTGGCATGAAGGACTTTCGCCCTGGCGGCTGACAGAGCGCGACGGACGCTGGTATGGGCGCGGCACGGCGGACAACAAGGGCCAGCACGCCATCAACATCGCGGCTTTGCGCGCGGTCCTGGAAACGCGCGGCGCACTTGGGTTCAACTGCAAATTTCTGATCGAGATGGGGGAAGAGGCGGGGTCTGTCGGCTTGAAGGAGTTCTGCGAGGAACATCGTGATGTGCTGCGGGCGGATCTTTTCCTCGCGTCGGACGGACCGCGCCTCAGTCTGGACCGCCCGACGATCTTCCTCGGCGCCCGTGGTGGCATGAGCTTCCACCTCACCATCGAAGCGCGCGATGGGTTCCACCATTCCGGCAATTGGGGCGGCATCCTCTCGAATCCCGGCATCGAACTTGCCCACGCCATCGCGACGCTGGTGGGCCCAAAGGGAGAAATCCGCATCTCGGAGATGGTGCCCGATGGAATTCCAGCAAACGTGCGGGAGGCACTTGCGGATTGTGCAATCGAGCCCGGCCCTCGCGATCCGGTCATCCAGGAATGGTGGGGCGAACCGCGCCTCAYGCCGGCCGAGAAGGTCTATGCCTGGAGTTCCTTCGAGGTGATGGAGTTCTCGTGCGGCAACCTCGCCCAGCCCCTCTATGCTATTCCTCCCCGCGCGACGGCGCGGATGCAGCTGCGGTTCCCTGTCGGTGTCGATCACACGCAAGTTGTGCCGGCCGTGCGACGCCATCTCGACCGTCAGGGCTTCGCGCATGTCGTCGTCACGCCGTCCGAGGATGCGATCTTCCTCGCCAGCCGTCTCGATCCAGATCATCCGTGGGTTCGCCAAGTGAGGGAATCCATCACGGTGACCTGCGGTCGTCCACCGGCTGTCCTTCCCAATCTGGGAGGATCGTTGCCGAACAACATCTTCTCCGATCAGCTCGGCCTACCGACGGTCTGGGTGCCCCATTCCTATCCCGGTTGCCAACAGCACGCGCCGAACGAACATCTCCCGATCTCCATCGTCCGCGAAGGCCTCAGACTGATGGCGGGCATCTATTGGGATCTGGGCGTATCGACGCAGGGAGGCGGTTTCGGCCGAACAGGCAGCTAATCCGGGTGGAATCCCGTGTGTTCGAAGAGTTCCCCGCCTCTGCACCGATGCCATTCACAGGTCATCTGATCGGGTAAGCCCGACTTTTGCGGCATGCGGAGGAAGAGATGGCGATCACGCCCTGGGGAACCCCGTTCACGGTGAACACGGCGACGGAAGGCTGGCAGGTATCTTCCAAGCTCGTTGCACTCAAGGACGGCGGCTTCGTCGCGGTGTGGCTCGACGACCGGCCCTTCGATCCGGACGTGATCAAAGCTCAAATTTTTAATGCGGACGGGACAAAGCGCGGCGCTGAACTACTCGTCGGGGACGGCACAGCCGATTCTCCAAACCCGTCGGTGACGGCACTCGAGGACGGACGGTTGGTCGTCGCCTGGAGAGAGGAGTCCTCCGTCTGGGTGAGGGCATTCGAGGCCGGCGGAACGCCGATTGGCGAGAAGGTGCTGGCCAGCAGCAGTGTCGGCAACGCGTTTCAACCTCACGTCACGGCGCTCTCCGGGTCTCAATTCGTCGTCGGATATCATGGCAGCAATGAGGATGCTCATGATGTCGTGACGTTCCAGATCGCCGACGGCGTCCTGCAGAAGCGGGCCGAGGTTCGTGCGGATACCAATACCGAAGTCAGCTACTCTTCGTTTGTCGCGCTGGAGGGCGGAAGATTCGCCCACTTCTATCCGGCCGATGAACTTACGATTGCGATGGTGATCCGCAATTTCGACGGTTCCCCTGTCGGTCAGCCGATCACCGTGAGCGGAATAGACGACGCGGCCGATATTCCCTCCGCAACACGCCTCGCAGACGGGCGACTTGTCGTCGTCTATCAGGTCTTCGGTTCATCGGGATTTTACGAGACGAAAGCGCAAATATTGACGGCCGAGGGCGTGCGGATCGGCCCCTCGTTTTCCGCAGCGTCGCATTCGCTGGATTCTCGATTCAAGGCGTCGGTTGCAGCGTTGCCGGACGGCGGCTTCGCGGTTGCTACGCGTGGGCTAACGGATGCCGGAGACGAAAAACTCTACGTCCAGATTCTTTCCTCGACGGGGCAAAAGGTCGGTGACGAGTATTTGGCTGGAAACGCCGTCGACAATGAAGCTCCGTCTCTGACGGCATTGGCGGACGGCAGGCTCGTCGTCTCGTACGAGACAGAAGGTCCGGGCACTGACGTGCTCGCGCAAATTCTGGAACCGAGAACACAGGGCGTGAGCGTCAACGGCAGTGCTGCGAACGATCACTATTTCGGAAGCATTCACGGCGACCGTCTCGCGGGTGGTGTCGGCAACGATACCTTGATCGGCGGAGATGGTAACGA
>NZ_JBFUKD010000424.1:0-3332 GCF_056401005.1 Microvirga sp. P4_G7
GGGTTTCACCGATGCTTGCGCCGTGCACCCACGCGAGGTGTCCCCTCGGCCGATCGCGGCCAGGATAGCCTTGTCGTTCGCCGAGGCGACTACGTTCTTCCAGGCCCTTGCGCTGACGCCAATAGAGCAGGCCGAGAACGGCCGGTTCAAGGGTCGCGGTGATGGCGCCATAGGTCCTGACGAGAAGGGGAAGCCTCATCGGGCAGCGCCCCCCGCTGCCGGGCGGCCGGACTTTTCGGCAAGGGCGATCGTCGGGCGACGGGCGCCGGGATCGCGGGACCCAATGAGGGAATAGGCACGCGCATGGACATCGTCGAGCGCCTGCTCGACCTTTTGGCGCAGCGTCTCGATTGCGCCTTCATCCGCTTCACGTGGTACGGCGATGGGATCGCCGAGCACGATCGCGCCGCGGCCGAAGGGCAGGCCGATGCTGGCGCGGTCCCAGCTCTTGAAGTCGATCCGCCGGCTMGCCACGACGGCGACCGGAACGATCGGTCGGCCGGACAATTGCGCCAGTGTGACGATGCCCACACCGCACACCCGCGAAATCTTCGGGATGTCGGCGGTCATCACCACCATCTCGCCCTGAGAGAGGGCGCGCAACATGCCGCGCATCGCGGCAGCGCCGCCCTTTTTGCGCAGGTCGCGTCCGCGCGCTCCCGAACCGCGGATGGCGCGAATGCCCAGATGGCGAAGGGCGATGGCGTTGAACTCTCCGTCACCGGAGCGCGAGACGAGGCTTGCCGCCCGGTCCTGCGCCCGTTTGGCGAAGTGGATCATGAAATGCTGTCCGTGCCACATGGCCGCGATGACGGGCATCTGCGGGCCGATGCGGTCATAGGCATCGGCAGGCTCCATCACGAACCGGTTGGTTCGGCGCACGAGACGCAAATATCCGGCGACCAGAAACCCGAGGGTTTCCTGGACCGGGCGCGATCTCGTGAAGCGTTTGAGCAGAGCCATGCGAACCAGCGTCAGTCCTGCGGTTCGAGGAGGCGGTGGAGGTGGACCACGAAATAGCGCATGTGGGCGTTGTCGACCGTCGATTGCGCCTTGGCCTTCCAGGCCGCGTGAGCGGTGGCATAATTCGGATAGATACCGACGATGTCGAGCTTCGATAGATCCTTGAAATCGATTGATTCGAGATCGGTCAATTCACCGCCGAAAACGAGATGAAGCAATTGTTTGCCGGGCGTATCGGTCATTGGGACGAGCCACTCCTTTCAACCGTGAGAGAACAGGGGTCGGACTTCAAGATTTCAGCCCATGGTTCCGGTTCTCATGGCCTCAATGACGCGCGGATGCAACCATGACGGAACGGCAATCAATTCACCGTGGGTCGGCCGGGGACGGTTATAGGTCGGCACGTCGCCGTTGAGGTCGATCAAACGGCCCCCCGCCTCATGGAGAATGAGATCCGCGGCAGCGATGTCCCAATCGTGCGAATGGGGCGATGCGAGGCCGATATCGATCGATCCGTCCGCGACCCGGACGATCCGCAAAGCGAGCGAGGGGATCTTGGGCAGACACTCTGCCGCACCCGCATGAGCCAGATAGAGATCCGTCATCGGCTTCGGACCGGCGATCCGCGCCGCGGCGGCGCTGGGCTTTTCGGGAACCAGCAATGCGCGGTCGTTGAGTAAGGCGCCTCCCGCACGCCGCGCCTCGTACAATCGGTCGGTGACGGGCGCGTAAATCATCCCGAGGATCGGCACGTTGTCCTCGAGGAGTGCGATCGACACGCACCAATCCGGACTGCCGGCGGCAAAAGCCCGTGTCCCGTCGATGGGATCGACGACCCAGACGAACCGCTCCCCGAGGCGCGCGGAATCGTCCGTGGTCTCTTCGGAGAGCCAGCCCCCCGGGTGAAGGGCAAGCAGGCGTTGCTTCAGAAATGTATCGACCGCGATGTCGGCTTCGGTCACCGGAGACTTGCCGTCCTTGAACCAGAGGCGCGCCGCGGTCTGCTCGCCCGCACGGAAAAGAGGCAGGGCAATCGCACCGGCCTCACGTGCAGCGCGGCGAAGGTCGGGCAGCAGGGTCTCGGCGGCAAAGGAGGTTGAGGAAGCGAGCATTGCGATAGCCTATCAAACCGTCGGTTGTCTCCCGAAGCGTGGCCGGTTCATCGGCGTCATCGGTACCAGATCGAGGCCCTCGATGCAGGCCTGTAAAATGAGCATCGCACGGGCATTTTTTGTGGCCCGCAGTCGCGCTCGGACCTCAGACGTCACATCGTCTTAGTGAAGGCGTCGAGAACGAGACCGGCGAACAGGATGAGACCCGCATCCCGGTTGGCGCGAAACAGCTTCAGTGCGCCGATCCCGTCGTTGCGATCGACCTTGAAGATCTGCCAGGCCAGATGGCCGGCGAAAAGTCCTAGCCCCAGAAATCCGAAAAATCCGACCCCGACGAGGGTGAAGGCCGAGGCAAGCGCGACTCCTGTCGTCACATAGCAAAGGGCGATACCGAGCTTGACCTTGTCCCCGAAGAAACGCGCCGAGGATTTGATCCCCGCGATCTCGTCGTCCTCGATGTCCTGCAACGCGTAGATCGTGTCGTATCCCACCACCCAGGCGATGGCGCCGAGATAGAGGACAACCGGCGCCGCGCTCAAGGTTCCGATCGCGGCGGCCCATCCCATCAGCGCGCCCCACGCAAAGGCAAAGCCGAGCACGATCTGCGGCATCCAGAAGAACCGCTTCATGAACGGATACAGCGCCACGATGGCGAGGGACGCGAGCCCGAGGAGAATGGTGAAGCGGTTGAATTGCAGGAGCACCAAGAGGCCGACGAGGCATTGCAGGACCAAAAACGTCGCGGCGCTTTTCGTGGTGATCTGGCCGGAGGGAAGAGGCCGATCCCGGGTCCGCTCGACCCGCGCATCGAGGTCACGATCCACGATGTCGTTATAGGTCGAGCCGGCTCCGCGCATCGCGACCGCGCCGATCAAAAACAAAACGCAGTGGAATACACTTGGCCACGGCCTGCCGTCGGCGATCGCGGCCAACGCGGCTGACCACCAGCACGGCAACAGGAGCAGCCACCAGCCGATCGGTCGTTCGATCCGGGCGAGGCGCAGATAGGGGCGAAGAACAGGTGGTGCGATCCGATCCGCCCAATGTCCGCGAACGGCATCCGGTAAGGATGGGGCGGCGCGATTCATGGCCGCGCCCTAGAGGGCGCCTTGAGGAATCTTGTATTCGCCCGTCAGGCCGCCGCCGCCGAGGAGGCCCTGTCCGCCGCGCTGTTGAGCGGCTTTGGCCTGCTTTTCCATCTGTTCGACTTTGGTGGCTGCTTGGCACGCTTTACCGCGCATCTCGACGGCCTGGCCG
>NZ_JBFUKD010000425.1:0-3330 GCF_056401005.1 Microvirga sp. P4_G7
CGTCGAGGCGACCGAATTCGTCAAGTGTTTGGCGCACCACGTGTCGGCAGAAATCCGGATTTGTGACGTCTCCCGCAATCACCAGGCATCGACGTCCTTCTTTTTCGATCGCCCGTTTAGTTGCCGTTGCGTCATCATGCTCGGTGAGATAGGCAATGACGATATCCGCCCCTTCCCGGGCAAACAGGGTCGCGACAGATCTGCCGATTCCAGAGTCGCCGCCAGTCACGATGGCAACCTGGTCGAGGAGTTTCTCCGAACCCTTGTAATAGGGCGCATCGTACATCGGCGCGAGGTCGAGCTCGGCTTCCAGGCCCGGCTTCGCAAGCTGCTTCGCGGGCAAAGGCGGCGCCGGATAGGGACGCGCCCCTGTCTGTGACGGACGCGACGGACTTTTCTTTGCCTTGCTGTCCGCCGCCTTGATTTCCGACTGCAGAGCGCGGTGTTTCGTTGCAGCCTCCTGGGCTTCCCGCGCGAAAGCCTCCCGCGCGGAGGCGCTGTTCTTGTCCGAGCTCGGCATGCGTCTTCTCCACAGTTTGGTTCACAACATATGAATTGTGTTGAGCGATTTCCGTTCCCCCTTAACGCTTTATTCTGATTTCGCTCAGCAAGTGTTCATCTGCGGAACCGTACAATACGTCTCATAGTTGTCGTTCCGAATGCGAATGACAGTGTTGAGGAGAGAAACGATGCGTTTGGGTAAATGGGTTCTCGGAGCCGTGGCGGCTGGCCTCTGGTTCGGATCTGCGCAAGCCGCTCCGTTTCCAGTGTCGCAAGCTCCCGGCGTTGAAGCGGCCGGCGTCGAATCGGTTCAGTATTATTACGGCGGTCCGCCGCGTCACGGATACTATGCTCCTCCGCGTCGTCGTTATGCGCCACCGCCGCCACGATACCATGGCGGATACTATCAGGGACCGCGGCATCGGTACGGCTATGGATACGGCTATGCACCGCGCCGGGCAGCTCCGCCGCGCTACTACACGAAGGATCAAGTGCGAGCTTGGAACCAGATGAACGGTTTCTAAATTCCACGAAGCGGCCCGTCACTGACGGGCCGTTTTTTTGACGGACGCATATAGAGCTCAGATCATCTCAAGGCCGCGTCGCCGCGTCGGTGGCGGAAAGGCCGCATCCAACTCGGCAAGGTCGTCCGCAGACAATATGATGTCGTGTGCCGCGCGATTCTCCTCTACATGCGCGACGCGCGCAGCCTTCGGGATCACGACAACGTCGGGATGTCGCAACACCCACGCAAGCGCGATCTGGGCGGGACTGGCGCCGTGCCCTTCCGCAACCGATCGAAGAGCCGGATTGCGCAGAATGCGTCCTTGCTCGATTGGCGAGTAAGCCATGATGGGCATGCCGTGTTCCCTGCACCAAGGCAAGAGATCGAACTCAATTCCGCGGCGACTCAGATTGTAGAGGATCTGATCGGTCGCATTGCGCTTCTTGCCCTTCAATCGCGCCCATTCTTCGAGATCCTCGACGTCGAAGTTGCTCACCCCATACGCGCCGATCTTGCCTGATCGAACGAGATGTTCGAAACCTTCGAGCGTGTCGGCGAGCGGAATGCCGCCGCGCCAGTGCAGCAGATAGAGATCGAGCCGCTCGGTCTTCAAACGCCTCAAGCTCCGTTCGCAGGCCGCGATCGTTCCCTCGCGCGAGGCGTTGGAGGGCAGAACTTTGCTCACGAGAAAGACGCTGTCCCGTTGGCCAGCAACCGCTTCGCCGATTAGCTCTTCCGCGGCGCCGTCGCCATACATTTCAGCGGTGTCGATGAGGGTGAGGCCAAGGTCGATGCCACGCTTCAACGCCGCGATCTCCTCGCCCCTTTTCGTGCGCGGCTCGCCCATGTTCCACGTACCTTGTCCCAGCGCGGGAACAGACGTGCCGTCGGGTAGCCGAACCGATCGAATTGCGGACATTGATTTGCCTTTGATAGAGGGCCATCCATCCGTTTTACGGCGCCGAAACTTCACCGCGCAAGACCACCCACCAATTCATCCTGGTCGACCATTTTGATTGACTCTCATCGCCCGAAATGTTCTCTATATGTTCATGCAAGGATTTCTGCAATGAATGGGCCAGGCGAACGGCAGCGCGCGTTTGCGACGTCTGACGTTTCGACGGAGATCGAAACGACCGCGTCGATCTATCTCGAACTCGCACGGGGCGATCCTTCGAGGGCACTCCAGGCGGCGGTCGCTGATCTGTTGGAGGTCAGCAACCGCGCGGCATCTCAGCAATGGGCTTTGGACCAGTGGGTGTCGCACGGCTATGTGCAAGGACGAGCCGTTGACCATATCGCAGCGGCACGATTGCGTGGCAGAGCTGGTGGCGCGTCCGATTAGGGACGATGTCGTTCGGGCTATAACGGGGCCATCCGCCGGCGAGATCGGGAGACATTGCCGTCGTAAGAAATGCCTCCACGTTTTCTCGACCGGCGATCGCTCGCTACATCCCGTTAAGTTGTTCCCGCTACGCCGCCTTTGAGTTCACGTCCGACTTTGCCATCTTCGAGAGAAGCATATCGGTGTCTTTTTCCTCTTTCAGCGTCTCGTCGAGAAGTTTTGCGGCGTCGCGCATCCCGAGTTGGTCGGCCCAGGTCCGCAACGTGCCATAGCGCGAGATTTCGTAATGCTCGACGGCTTGTGCGGCAGCGACGAGGCCAGCATCGAGCGCAATGCTGTCGGCGAAATCCTCCATGACTTCCTTGCCCTCCTCGATGATGCCGTTGATTGCTTCGCAGGCCTTACCCTGCGCGCGCTTTCCGACGATCTTGAAGACCTGCTCCAGGCGTTCGATCTGGCCTTCCGTCTGTTCGCGATGAAGCTCGAAGGCTTTTTTCAGGTCCTCCGACTGCGCGGCTTTCTCCATTTTCGGCAACGCTTTGAGAATCTGCTTTTCAGCGTAGTAGATGTCTTTCAGCGTATTCAGAAACAGGTCGTCGAGGCTCTTCTCTTTTGTAGGCATCTAACGGCTCCATGGTTGATGAACGGCGTTACGAGAACTCCGAAGCGCAGGCTTTGATCCACGCTCCGTTTCGAAATTTGCGCGTCTTCAGGTTCCTGTTTGCGAATGTGGCGCGGCGACGGGCTTCGATTCCGGCGATCCGCGCTGCCGCAGGAATATCGCAAGGATCACGAGCATCGCAACGGATAGGAATTCACTCTGCCAATTTTGGAAGCTCTCGTACCAAAACTCGGCGCCGGTGATCGTGTCGATGATCGTCGGTGCCGGCTGATGATGAGCAAGAGCCTCTTCCGCGGCCTTGCGCGAACTTCCCAGCCAATGCAGGACGAACGAGATCAAGAACAGAGCGACGAGCGC
>NZ_JBFUKD010000426.1:0-3323 GCF_056401005.1 Microvirga sp. P4_G7
ATCCTGGCAGGACAGCGCTTATCGCGCATTCGTTGAAACGATGGGGACTGCACGGTTTGGAGAGCCGGCATCCCTTCACTCTTTCGCAGGGGCAGAAGCGCCGCCTTGCCCTCGCCACGCTGACGATCGCGGAGCAATGGCCATTGCTCATCCTTGACGAACCGATGGCCGGTCTCGACGCCCGCAATGCAGCGATGCTCGCCGAGGAGATCGAGACCCTCGGTGAGAATGGGCGCGCAATCGCCCTCATCACCCACGACATGGACCTCGCCCTTCGGCTGACGCGACGCTGCATCATTCTCGGCGACGGTGGCATTCTGGCGGACGGACCGACCGAGGCGCTGCTGAGCGATCCCTCGCTTGTTTCGCGAGCCGGCCTCGCCCTGCCGTCGTGCACTCCCGCGATCCAATGGTTGCGAGCGGTGCAAGAATGTTGAACGCGCTCAACCCGCTCAGCAAGATCGTCGTCTGTTTCGTTTGGCTGGTCGCGGCGATACTGATTTTCGATGCGCGCTTTCAGATGGCGTCGATCGCGGCGGCGGCGTTCGCGCTGGTGGTGTTCGGCCGGGTCTCTCCGCTCACAGTGCTTGCCTTGATGGTGCCATTTGCTCTCTTTGGTTTCGGTTTTTTGACGACGAGCGTTCTGTTCCGGCAGGAAAGCGACTTCGCGCTCAATGTCGCGCGCGTGTCTGTGCTCGAATCAAAAGCGGTTTCGGCCGGATTGATCCTGTTCCTGCGGGCGATCGCCTGCGGCATGATTTCGAGCGTGTTCGCGCTGACAACCGATGCAGGGGCGTTCGTGCGCTCGCTGATGCGCAATTGCGGTCTTCCGGCCAGGATCGGGTATTCCCTGTTCGCCGCTCTGCAACTCGTTCCCGATCTGGCGTCCGAGGCGCAGCATATGCGCCTGGCCCGTGCCATGAGATCTGGGCGACCCTTGCGGCGAATTCCGGGACCGGTGGAATTGGCGGGACTTGTGATCCCGCTCCTGGCTTTTGCCATTCGCCGCGCCGGTCGCACAGCCATCGCGCTCGAGGCACGCGGATTGTCCGGCGGTCCGCGCTCGATCCTGAATGCGCCACCGTTGAGATACCGCGACGGCGCTTTCGTTCTCGCCGGGATCGGCGCCATCGGCGCCGCATGGATCGCGCTTCGCCTTGCGGCCTAACCTCGCAGCGTCCTTCGGGAAGGCCGGCATCGCTTTGCCGGACTACGTCAATCGATTTCCGGTCTCCGCATCGAAGATGTGAATTGCCTGCCGCATCGGGCGTAGACGGATCTCCTCGCCCGGTTGGACCTTGATGCGGTCCCGGAACAGGGCGACGATCGTCTGTCCGCCTCGCACCGCAAAGACCTGCGTTTCCGAGCCGAGGGGCTCCACGAGCGACACCGTCATGGCAAGACCGTCGGCCGCCACTTCGAAATGTTCGGGACGCACTCCATAGAGCGCTTCCTGGCCGATCTCGCTCTGCGCGGGCCGATCGAGCGGAAGAACCGCGCCATCGGGTGTAACGAAACCCTGCCGCTCGATACGCCCGGCGATCAGATTCATCGAGGGCGAACCAATGAAGCTCGCCACGAACTTATTGGCCGGATGATCGTACAGATCGAGGGGAGCACCGATCTGCTCGACCCTGCCGCCCTGCATGACGACGATCACGTCCGCCATGGTCATGGCTTCGACCTGGTCGTGCGTGACGTAAACACTGGTCGTCTTGAGTCGTTGATGCAGCGCCTTGATTTCCGCCCGCATGACGACGCGCAGCTTGGCATCGAGATTCGAAAGCRGCTCGTCGAACAGGAAGACTTGCGGATCGCGAACGATCGCCCGGCCCATCGCAACACGTTGGCGCTGCCCTCCCGAAAGCTGGCGGGGGTAACGGTCGAGAAGCGAAGAAAGGCCGAGTACATCGGACGCCCAGGCGACGCGCTTTGCGATCTCAGCCTTTGCGATCTTGCGGTGTTCGAGGGAGAAACCCATGTTTTGCGCGACGGTCATATGCGGATAGAGCGCATAGTTCTGGAAGACCATCGCGATGTCGCGATCCTTCGGCTCCAGATCGTTGACGACGCGCGCGCCGATGCGGATATCGCCGTCGGAAATGCTCTCGAGACCGGCGATCATGCGCAGCAATGTCGATTTTCCACAGCCTGAGGGTCCGACGAGAACAACGAATTGCCCATCGGCGATGTCGAACGAAACATCACGAATGACGTCGATGGACCCGAAAGCCTTCTTGACACCTTGGAGACTGACTGAAGCCATTATCGAACTCTCCGATCAACCCTTGAGGCCGGTATGCGCAAGCCCTTCGATGAAGTGCCGCTGCGCGAGAATGAACACGACGAGAACCGGAAGTGCTGTCAACGTCGCCGCCGCGAGCTGCACGTTCCACATCGGGCCACCATAGGCGTYGACGTATTGTGTCAACGCCTGGGGCAAGGTGAATTTCTCCGGCGCCGAAAGAAAAACGACGGGTTCGAGGTAAAGATTCCAGCTGTGCAGGAAGGTGAAGATGGCGACCGCTGCCAACGCCGGCCGCGCCAACGGCAGGGCGATCTTCCAAAAGATCTTCCACCGTCCAAGGCCATCGACCCGTGCGGCTTCTTCGAGTTCGCCGGGCAGCGATATGAAGAATTGGCGCATGACGAACGTAGCGAAGACGCTCGGAGCGCCGAAGATCGGCACGAGGATGAGCGGCCAATGGGTGTTGACCAGGCCGAGCTTTAGGAACATCTGGAAGAGAGGGACGATCGTGACTTCTGAAGGGATCAGCAATCCGAGCAGAACGATCATGAACAACACGTTCTGCCCCGGGAACCGAATGCGCGCGAAGGCATAGCCGGCCATCGCCGATACGGCCATCGTTCCGGCGGTGACGATCGCCGCGATGTATGCGCTGTTGAAATACTGCTCCGCGAACGGCTGCAACTCGAAGACACGGCGATAAGTGGTGGGATCGATGGCGCGCGGAAAGAGTTCGGGCGGAAACGCGAAGATCTGCGAGATAGGCTTGAACGACGATGTCACCATCCACCACGTCGGAAAGACGAATGGAACGGCAAGCAGCAACAGCAGGAGGTAGAGCCCCGTCTGTGCCCGTCGGGAGAGATTAGTTCTCATAGTGCACCCACCTCTTGCGGAGTTGCCATTGGGCGAAGGTGAGGAGGGCGACGATCACGAAGAGCACGATCGAAAGCGTCGAGCCGTAGCCGAACAGATGGAACTGGAAGGCTTGCTGGTAGAGATAATAGACGAGCACCGTCGTCGACGTTCCCGGGCCGCCCTGGGTGAGCACCGCGATCTGCGCGAAAACCTGCAG
>NZ_JBFUKD010000427.1:0-3321 GCF_056401005.1 Microvirga sp. P4_G7
GGGCATTGTGCATCATCATGCGGCCTCGACCGTCGAGAAGCGCCGCAGGCAGACCAAGCGACGTAAGCGCCTCCAAGACGGGAACCGCGCTCTTCGCAGCAACCGGACCGGACAGGCGCGCCGCCCTCGCTAGGTGAGGTTGCAGGCGCTCGAGGATTAGAGAGGTCGAACGATCGAGAGGACCCGATTCATCGGATCGGGTCAACAGGATGGCGATGTCATCCGTGCCGGCCGGAATGAGGGCGCCTCCGATCGAGGCGAACGGCCCCGTCGGTAGCGTCTCCGAAGAACCGAGTTCGTCTGTCTCCGGTCGCTCCAGAACCGCAAAACGCGGTTCCAACCGTGAGAAGAGGGTACTCACTCCGTCAGGGCAGCGTTTCTGGATGAGTTCGATCCAGATCGCGGCATCCCGTTCGATCTCTGGCGATGCCACCCAGTAGAGGAAGCCGTCCCTGTACGACACCATCAAGGCGCCTGAGCAATCGGTCGCGCTGGCGAGGTCTTTGAGGAAAATGCGCCAATCGAGAAGTCCGGTCGTCGCTTCGTAGATACGCTCCGTGAGCGCTTCCACCTCGGGCGAAATGTCGATCATCCGAAAACCCCGATCGCGACCGCAACAAGTTCCCGATCGCGCAACTGCATAGGCAAAATTGTCCGATTGGGCAAATTTTCCGATGATGTTTGAAACAACATTTCCAAATCTAATCGTAACGATCTAACAAATGGCCGAGTCGCTGTGAAAAAAATCGCAAATCCTCCCCCTGTAGGGTGAGGTGTCCAGAGTCGAATACGTGTACCGCACCACAGTCTTACTGAGTTAACTCTACGTTAAACGTAGAACATTATACCATATAAGGCTCTGTCGGCAATGCGAGTACTTTCTGTTTTTGGCACGCGCCCCGAAGCGATCAAGATGGCGCCGCTTGTCGAGGCATTGCGGAGGCGGGCCGACGTGACTTCGCTTGTCTGCGTCACCGGACAGCACCGCGAAATGCTCGACCAAGTGTTGCGCAATTTCCAGATTCAGCCTGACTTCGATCTCAAACTGATGGTGAAAAACCAAGGTCTCAACGACTTGATGGCGCGCACGTCGGTCGCGATCGATTCCATTTACGTCGATGTAAAGCCGGATCGCGTCCTTGTGCACGGGGATACCACGACCGCGATGAGCGCCGCTCTCGCCGCGTTTCATCGGCGTATCCCTGTCGGGCACGTGGAAGCAGGATTGCGAACCTACAACTTGTCGCACCCATGGCCTGAAGAGATGAACAGGAGGGTCGTCGACGTTGTGTCGGATCTCCTTTTCGCGCCTACCATGGAATCCAGGGCGAACCTGTTGGGAGAGCGCCTCGGCGGACGTGTCATCGTCACCGGCAACACGGTCATCGACGCGCTGATGTTGACGCTTTCGCGCATCGACGGAGATGCGTCTCTTCAAACTCGGTTGGATGAGCAATTCTCATTCCTGGATGCGAGCCGCAAGTTGCTCCTCGTCACCGGACATCGGCGCGAAAACCTCGGTTCGGGGTTGACCAGCATCTGCGCCGCCCTGCGTCGCCTCTCCGGGCGTCCCGATATCCAAATCGTCTATCCCGTGCATCTCAATCCGAACGTCAGCCACGCTGTTCGAAGTGCGCTCGCGGGACTGCCGAACGTCCACCTCATCGATCCTCTCGATTACGTGCCGTTCGTCTATCTCATGCGCCGCGCACACGTGATCATGACGGATTCCGGCGGCGTTCAGGAAGAAGCACCGGCGCTCGGCAAGCCAGTTCTCGTGACGCGGGAGGTCACGGAGCGACCGGAGGCCGTTACTGCCGGTACGGTTCAACTGGTTGGAACCGATGAAGCCACCATCGTGACTTCGGTCACGAATCTGTACGATCGGCCAGCCGTCTACGGAAATTTCGCACGCCGCCTGAACCCCTATGGTGATGGCAAGGCGTGTGATCGCATCGTCGCCGCCCTCATGGGCGAGCCTGTCGACGAATTCGTTGGAACCTCTCCCCAGGATCTCGCCGCCTGATCGCAACCGAGCCGGCTCCTCACTTTCGCGACGTGGCCGCACGACGACACCTCATGGAAATACGAATGACATCGAATATTCTTGCACTTCTGCGTCTGGAGATCCGTTCCGGCTGCTTGGCTGTCCTCCCGGTGCTTGTCGTCACACCGCTTGCCGCACAAGGTGAAGCGCCGCGCGATGCGGCCTCGCTCTTCAAGCAGATGGCAGGCGAGCGAACGGTAACGCGCGAGATCACGCTCGCCGATCTCGGCTTCACTGGCCCGTCCGTACTCGGTTCCATGGATGGACGTCGCGATATCTATTTTCCCGTTCCGGCCAATGTCCGGATCTCCGATGCGACACTCAAGATTGCCGGCAAGTATCTGCGCGCCGACGGAGGTCGCACGACCCTTCTCGTCTCGCTCGATGGCTATCCGGTTGCGGCGCGTGTCCCCGATCAGACCGAGGGGCCGATCGATATCGCCATGGGTGTGGACGGAAGCCCGCGCTCGACAGGCTTTGTGCGATTGAACCTCGCATGGTCATCCGTCGTCAGCGACAATCTTTGCGCAGACGAGCGCTCGATTGGAAATGTTGCTGAGATCGCCGCGACGACGCGGTTCACGTACCGCTTCGATCGCGACGCGGTGCGCGATCTGACGACCGCGTGGTCAGCGCTTCCGCGCTTCCCGACCGTGCTCGTTTCGCGCCGCAAGCTTTCAGCCGAGTCCTTCGATGCGGCTTGGCGGGTGGGCGCTGCCCTCGAACAGGCCGGAAAACACCCGAAGGTCACCGCGCTCCCTGCAATTGGCGACGCGATCAACCTGACCGGCATCAAGGTGCCCGACGTTCTTCTCGGCCTTCCCGCCTTCCAAGCGCTGGCAGGGCGCGAAAGCCATGTCGTGCGGGATGCGGCCGAGGTGGCAGCTGTGCTCCTTCTTCAATCCGGGCGCCTCAAGGCTGATGTCGTCATCGCGGATTCGGCGTTGTCCGACGATATCAACGCGGCCCTGGACGCTCTGTCGGCACAGGCCAAGTCGGTCGGCGGCGATACCGCGGCCGCTTTCGACGCATGGCGTGCGCAAGCTTTCAAAGGCCTCGCCGACATCGAGGGCGGCGACAGCATTCGGTTGGCAAATGTCGCTAATCAGCAGGTGGTTGCCGTGGCTCCCGGCGCGGCCGGCAAGGCGGCCGAACTTTTCCATTCGTTGTGGCGCCGGGCAGTCGGAACCTCGTCCGCGATCACGCTCAATACTGTCGCGATGCCGAAGACGGACACGTCGAGCGTTCCCTTCGCGCAACTTGGTGGCGTGTCC
>NZ_JBFUKD010000428.1:0-3320 GCF_056401005.1 Microvirga sp. P4_G7
GCCGGAACCCGCATGTTCTTCAACGGAACACCGTCATGCAGGGGCAGGAACATGGCGCGGCCTCAGCGGTTCTGACCCGGCACCCACAAAACATCGAGCGCGCCGTTGTCGTTGATGGATCGGGAAGCCACGAAGAGAAAATCCGACAGGCGGTTGAGGTATTTCACAGCGGTCGGCGAGACGGTCTCGCCGGGGCGGTCCATGAGTTCGACGACCCGGCGTTCGGCCCTGCGGCAGACGGTGCGCGCCAGATGGAGAGCGGCCGCAGCCGGCGTTCCGCCCGGAAGCACGAAGGAGCGGAGCGGCGCCAGCGTCTCGTTGAGGAGATCGATCTCCTGTTCGATGCGCTCGACCTGGGCTTCCGTCACTCGCAGCGGTTCATAGGGCAGCGGCTTGTTCGTGGCGACGGTCGCAAGATCGCTTCCGAGATCGAAGAGGTCGTTCTGCATGCGCGCCAGCATCGCATCGATCGCATGGCCCTGCGTATGAAGCCTGACCATGCCGAGGCAGGCATTGGTTTCGTCGACGGTGCCGTAAGCCTCGATGCGAAGATCGTATTTCGAGCGCCGCCCGCCGGCCGCGAGTGCCGTCGTCCCTTTGTCGCCGGTTCGGGTATAAATGCGGTTGAGAACGACCATGAATCACCGACGACCAAGAAAGAGCGATGGTCCTTCTTATGCGCAATCGCCCCCGCGACGCCATGCGAAAAAGCACCGCGACGGTCGCTCGTTCAGAACGAATAGCCGATCCGAGCGCCGATGTTCGTCAAGCCGCGATTGTCGGAGCACGTACCGTTGGACATGTGTTCGACGGTCGCCATGACGCTCCAGTTGGCCGCAAGGCGCACACCGACCGAACCGGATTCACGGAAAAGCGGCGAGCAGCCGAGCGATTGGCGATCCCGGGGGACGAAGAACGGGCTCGTGGTGTTGTTGTGAAACGCGCCGCCGAAACTGCCCTCGACGAAGAGGCTCGGCGTGATGTCGACGGTCCAGGTCAGGCCCGCATAGGCGAAACTGGTACCGCCATCGAAATTGGCGCTGCCGCCCACGTGCGGCCGGGGAATGAAATAGCTGGTGAAAAGGTCGGACGTGCTGAACGGTTTGGCGAACAGGATCTCGCCGGTGAGATTGGCCGATCCGCCGCGGCCCTCGGATCCCCAGGGATCCTCAGCGGAAAAACCGAAACGGAGTTCAGACAGAAAATGGGAATTGGTGGACGACAGGCTTTGAGCTGAACTGGCCTCGGCAAATTGTTGCCCCTTCGCGTCTGCCGCAAGGGTAGGTTGCGTCCCGATCAACGCAATCAAAAGGCTCAGGCCTGAGATCGGGCTGAAGCGCATCATTATCCTATTCGAAGATTGAAATGAAATTATGGGCCCGTGCGCGTTAACGAACGGTTATCCCTAACAGCTTCTTATAGAGAACGATGGCGGGATTGTGTCAATACAAGGCAAGCGAGGCCGTCAAACGGCCCGCCACCAGACCACGCCCATGATGACGATGATGGCCACGAATTGCAGCAGAACCCGCAGCCGCATCAGCTGCTGTGACCGGTTCGGGCTGCCGCCGCGCATCATGTTGACGAGGCCCAGCAACAGCACAACGGCAACGGCCACAACTGCAACGGGTACAAGGAGATCGACGACGCTACTCATGTTTGTCTCGTGCTGCGAACGCGCGGAACGTGGCGAATCGGATCGATTCAGGCAAGTCCTCTAGAAGGGCTCGGGCAACTCTCGAGGCAAGCCCTGGCGACTGGCCGCGTGGTCCGGCTCAATCCCTTTTCAGAAGCCGCTCGAAATAGTCGAGCTCGTCCTGCGGCCGGGTCGGGTCGCCCAGTTTGCGCCGCAATTCCTCCAGAATTCGCGCCGCGCTTCCGGTGCCGGGAAGCTTGCCGAATTCATGCAGCGGCCCATCCTCCTGGAAGCCCTTGTTGTTGAGAGGACGGCCGAGCGGGTCCAGGCTGTTCTGCCCGGCCTGGTTCTGCCCCTGTGGCTCGCCGTCGCCGCCGGGTTGATCGTTGGCCTGACCGTTCCCCGGACCCGGCTGCATCTGCTGAGCCATGCCCTGCATGCCCTGGCGGAGCCCTTCCAGCGCCCGCCCTTGGGCGTCAACGGCCTTTCCGTCCTGACCCTGTCCGAGGGCGTCCTCGGCCTCCCGCATGGCCTCCTCGGCCTCGCCGAGGCCCTGCTCGTTCTCCATGCCGAGCCCGCGCATTTTGTCCTGAAGCTGCTTCAAGCGATCCCGCAGGGCCTGCTGCCGCTGGGACAACCCCTGTTGGGCATTGCCTTGCTGGTCGCCGTTGTCGCCTTCCGCCTGCTCCTGATCGTCGCCCTGGTCCTGCTGGCCTTGCGGACCGCGCTGACCTTGCTGACCCTGTTGCTGGCGTTGGCGATTGCGCTCGCCCTGCCGCATGCGACGGTTCTGGCCGTCCTGGAACGTGTCGTCGCGCAGGCGTTGTTGTTCGCGCGCCATGTTTTCGAGGTCGCGCATCGCCTGGTTCATCTCGCGCCCGAGTGGATCCTGCTTGCCCGGGCGAGCCATCTGCAAATTGCGGAGCACGTCGCGCAACTGGTCGAGAAGACGCTGGGCCTCGGCGGTATCGCCGCGCCGCATCGCTTCTTCCATCTGCTGCAGCATGCGGTTCAAGTCGTTCTGCGTGATGAAACGGTCGGGCGTGCGCTGGTTGTCCGCTTGCGGGCCCTGCTCCTGCATGCGCTGGGCGAACTCGCGCAGGAAGTTGTTCATCGCCTGCCGCAACTCTTCGGTCAGCTTGCGGATCTCCTCATCCGATGCGCCCTTGTCGATGGCCTCCTGAAGACGTTCCTGGGCCGCGCGCAAGRCACGCTCCGCATCGGTCAAATTGCCGTCCTCGATCTGCACCGCCATGGTCCAGAGCCAATCGGCCACATCCGTCAGTTCGACATCCGATCGCGCCTTGCGGAGCCGTTGCGCGGCTGTCCGCAGGCCGATGAAGATGCCCCATTGCGGCGTGTAGGTTTCCGGAGCGATGAGGAGCGCGTCGAGAGCGGTCTGGACCCGTTTGCGGTCATCGGGCGCGAGCACCAGATTGCTGCGTTGTTCCACCAGTGCCTTGGCGAGCGGATTGGTGAACGGCCGTTGCGGCAGCGTGAAATCGATCGTTTCGCTCTCTCCCGTCTGATCGGCCTCGTCCTTGACGCGCAGCTTGAGTTTCACGCGGGCTCCCGCCCACGGATGCGTGGTGAGGTCGACCGTCGACTTTGTCTCGGCATTGCCCTGGGCCGGCAGGGCGAGCGCGATCTGCGGCGCTGGAACGAGGGAGCGGCCCTTCAGCGA
>NZ_JBFUKD010000429.1:0-3318 GCF_056401005.1 Microvirga sp. P4_G7
CTTTTTTACGGGACGGCGGCCGCATACGCATCCGAGATACGCCGGTCTTCGCGTTGTGGAGAGTATAGTCAGTCGTGACGAGAACGCGTCGGGACGATATCGCCAAGTAGCGATCCGCGAGCCGGGCAAGCCTGCCTCAAGGCACGCAAACAGCCGAAAGCCGTCCACGGGACGGCGTTCAACGTCCTACGGTCAGATCAAAGTCCGGTATCGAAGGAGTAGGAAACCGTCAGCCCGAGACCGATCTGATTCTCCGATCCGAAGCGCTTGACGATCGGGCTGTCGGCGGCATCGCCCACCAGGCGCTTGTAGGACACGAAGGCGGTCGTCGACCATTGTGCCGACCAATCGTAGGTCAAACCCAACGTCGCTCCAACCGATGTGAACCCACCCGAAGGATTGTAGGGCGTAACGAGGCCGTTCAGCGACGCCTCATACGGCGTGACCCCGAAATAGGTTTTCACGAACTCGCTGTCGCCAAGCCCGACGCGGGGACCGACGGAAACCGTGAAGGCGCCGAACTGCTGAACCCAATCGAGCCCGAGATCAGCCACAAAACCTTCGTGCCCGTTGATGCCATGGCGAATTTCAGCGCGGGCGCGCAGGAATGCGACGGGCCAATATTCGACGAAGACACCCGGCTCGATGGCCCAGTTGACTTTGTCGAGGCCGAACAAGCGGCGATCGTCCTTCAGATATCGTCCGCCCTGAAACCGGCCGACGATGCCAATTCGCAATCCCGACTCTTCTAAGACCGAGAAGCTGAAGCCATCGTCTGGCRCGCTGAAGTTCCGCGGCGCGCCAGGACGGCTGAGGCTGAGAGACGGAAAAGCGACGAAGCTGAGATCGTCAGCGCCAGGATAGGACGAGCCGACGCGAACGTTTCCTTTGACCGTGGCGATCCAACCGGTGGCCGGGATCTGCAAAGGCTGGAAGACCGGATCGGCCGCAAGCGCCGGCGTCAAGACCGAGCCTGCCATCAGACCTGCCGACAGCAAGGCGGCATTGTGCACCCGACGCTTCATCGCTCACTCTCCAAAAAGATAGTTTTCGTCTTCAAGTCGAGAGCGAGCAATGTCAAGTGACCTTTGGGCAACAAGCTGAAAACTCGTCAAAAATCCTTAACCATCAGTGAGATCGAAGTCGCCGTCGGTCGCCGCCTCGAACTGCCGATTATTCAGGACAACGACCGGCGCCCCGACAGGAACGCGGTTGTAAAGGTCGATAATATCCTGATTGAAGAGACGGATGCAGCCGCTCGAGACGGCCTGACCGATGGAGTCAGGCTCCGACGTCCCGTGAAGCCGATAAAGCGTGTCTCGATCTCCTTGATAGAGATAGAGCGCACGGGGTCCCAGCGGGTTTTCTAGCCCGGCAGGCATACCGGCTGCCCAGGGACGATTTTTCTCTGGATTGCGCTTGATCATGTCGGCAGTCGGCGTCCAGCGCGGCCATTCGGCCTTTCTGCCAACCCGCGCCCGGCCGCTCCAGGCCATGCCTTCCGCACCCACACCTATACCGTAACGAATGGCGCGCCCGTTCTCGCGAACGAGATACAGATAGCGATTGGCCGTATCGACCACGATGGTGCCCGGCTGCTCGCCTCCCGTGTAGGCAACTTCCCGACGCAGGAATTGCGGATCGACGCCTTGCAGATCGGTGGCCGGCAGCGAGAACGTCTCATCGGGCTTCGGACCGTACATCGCCGCGTACATCGGATCAGGACCGATCCGCTTGTTCTGCGTCACTTGTTGCGAACTGGACACGCAACCCGCAGTCGCGAGCGAAATGAGGACGGCGCAAATAGCGGGGACGCGGTGGCTCGTAACGCGGCTTATCGCCTTGCGGAGGACAAACATCAGTTGGGACTCGTTTTCGTTTCTGATTATTGATCGATAGCGTCGACATAACGCCGACGACACGGCGAAGGTTCAAGTCATCCGCGATGGCCGAAAAGTGGATTGCTCATGGCCAAACTATGGCTGACGGCGAGCGTGGCATTAGAGCCACAACTTCACGTTCGCGCCCCGACAGCGTCACGCACTCTTGATGCAGTTTCTTCCCGACGCTTTGGCACGATAGAGAGCGGCGTCGGCAGCAACCAGGAGTGAGTCCGCGTTCATTCCCTGCAGCGGCACGATGCTGGCAACGCCGACACTGATCGTCGCGACATTGTGAGAACTCGTGGCGTGGAGAATGCCACGTCCCAACAGGGCGTTGCGCATGTTCTCTGCCACGGTGAGAGCGTGCCCGAGATCTGCGTCGGGCAGCAGGATCGTGAACTCCTCGCCACCGTAGCGAGCGACATAGTCCCGAGGTCGGTGCAGCTCGCTTCGAACGACCTTTGCAATCGTCGTCAACAGATCATCGCCTTTGCCGTGACCGTAATGATCGTTGAATCCCTTGAAGAAGTCCGCATCTATGAAAAGGACGGAGAGGGGTCGTCCCGAGCGAATGGCGTCGGCCCATTCCCGCGCGAGCGTCGCGTCGAAAGCGCGCCGATTTGGAAGTCCGGTCAATCCGTCTGTCGACGCGAGTTGTGCCAATTCAGCTTCCGCGATCCTCCGGCGGCTCAGCTCACGCTGAAACAGATACGTCAGCGAGACGACCGCCGAGCACAGCAATGTCGTGATGACGCCGAGAACGACAGCTTTTTTCCACCAACTCGAAAGGATCTCCTCGACCGACACCGCAACCGTGAGAAAAACCGGAAGTCGCCCCACCGGAGCGAATGTAAAGAGTCGTCGAACGCCGTCGACACTGGACGTCCCGACAAAGGCGCCGGAGCGTTCGCGCACGAAACGCTGGAAGTTTTCCGATTTGCTGAGATCCCGATTGATATCCTCTTCGACGAAGGGCTGGCGCATGAGAATGACGCCATCGTTGCGCAGAAGATTGAGCGCACCGTCTTTTCCCAGCTTGAGGCTGGCGAAGGCGGATCGCAGATTCGATAATGAGATCGCACCCATCACGACGCCGGCGAAACTCCCGTCGGGGTGAGACAGGCGTCGGCTGATTGCAAAGCTCAGATCACCGTTACGGAGCCGGCTGCGATAGGGTCGGCTAATGTAGAGACCGACGTCGGCTGGGTTCTTATGAACCAAGAAATAATCGCGATCGGCGAAGTTTCCTGGCCGCGGCACCACCGCTGCTGCGTCGGCAACCACATCCCCGGCTTCATTCAAGACGAGAATGGAGCCCATATAAGTCGTCGTCGCTGCCCGGTCGAACAGGATCAGATGCTGAATATCACGCGGAAGTTTATCGAGCCCGTCATAGCCCAGCCCCTGGACGACGCCCTTGAGCGACAAATCGAAC
>NZ_JBFUKD010000430.1:0-3315 GCF_056401005.1 Microvirga sp. P4_G7
GGTTGAACGCCTCGCCGAACACCTCGTCAAAGGCGGGCTGTGCTTCTGCCCAGGCCGCCCGGAACTCGTCCACGTCAGCCCGCCGCGCGGATCGCCGCGATCAATTCGGCCTTGTTCATGGCCGGCTTGACGTCGAGATCCAGTTCGGCGCCCTTTGCGAGAAGCTCTTCCTTGGTGAGCTTTTCCAACGGGTCGTCGTCCTCGTCCTCGTCGTCCTCATCGAGATCCGCCGCGAACTTCTTGGAACCCGTCTGTTTCGCCGCCGCCGCGGTGATATCGACCTTGGTGGCCTTGCGAACAGCATCCTCAGCACGAAGATCCTCGAACGTCTCTTGATCGACGTCGAAGACGTCCCCTGGGGCGTGCTCCGCGATTTTGGCAGGCTGAAGGACTTTGCCTTCATCTGTGACCTTGGCGGCTCGCGCGAGCGTATGAACCGCATGAATTGCGACGACTTTGACCATCTATTCCTCCTGAAAGCGTCCCTGCCCCGGCGTTCTCTGCCAGGGCAGGCCGCCGATTACGCCACGACGCGAGCGCGGAACGTGCGATTCGGGTTGACGGGGATCATCAGCGGAGCCGACTGGCTCATGATGAAGCGGGCGGACGGGTCCTTCTCGCTCCACATCTTCACGAAGATGTCGGAGGATTCGAGATTGGCGTCCTCGTCGAGAATCGCACCGAAGGCCTTGACCCCTTCGACGCCTGGCGCCGACAGAACGATGTCGCGCGGGTCCATGATGTTGGACAATGTGCCGTCATCATTCTGGAACGTGCCGTTGTATACATACGCCTCAATGCCGGCGCCGATCGTGCCGACATAGGTCGCCGGCTGCTCGACGTCGCGCCGAATCAAGCTGCGATTGAGGTTGATGTCGGGCGACCCCCGGTAGCGGACGTCCATCAAGTCCTTCAGGCCCGGATCTTTCTGGGCAACGGCCCAAGCACTGGTGCCGAAGGTGATGCGGTTCGGGAAACCACCGAATGCCGCAGCCGCCATGGTGTTGGAGAACCCTTGGATGCTGTCGACGATCGAGACACCGGCGTCGCCCCAACGCGAGCCGTTCGCGAGAATGACGGTGTGACCGGCATCACGGCCGAAGCTGACAACGACGGATGGAAAGCTCGAGCCGCCGTCTCGGATGTAGTTGACCGTGACCGCGCCATCGAGGATCGCCTTCGCAGCCATATAGTCCCAGAGACGGGTGATGGCGTTGCGCTGGAACTGCAAGATCCGGATCACCTCGGCGTCGTATCGCGCCCGCGGCGTCAGGGTGTTTTCACCCACGATCTCGCCGGGCTGCCGCTTCAGCATTTCCGAGGGACGCACCGCGTCCTTAGGCTTCGTGTATGCGGGTTTGAAGGTCTGGAGAACTTCGCCCTGGCGGCGGTAAATCGGCTTGCCCTGCTCATTGGGGAGCATGAACGGCGCGATCTTGCGGCTGCTGGGAATCTTGTCGAACAAGATTTCTTCAGCGGTCGAGAAGAAGCTGGCCGGAAAGAACTGGTCCAGCCAATACGAAGTCGGCGCATCCAGACGATCATCGTACATGATCCTGTAGAGCTGCCGGGAGGTGTAGAAATCGAGGGCCATGTGAGTGTCGCCTTCCTGTTTCTTTAAGAGCCTCAGACCGTCATGGTCCGAGGCGCGCGAATGACGATCGAGGTCGGCGACGGAGCTCCATTGAACGCCGTCTTTTTCTTGTCGACGGTGTCGTAGGAAGCCGGCCAATTGATCATGTCGGGATTGAACACGCCCTGGCGGTAGATCGGGACGCGGGTGGTGGTTTCTCCAGCACCGGTCGTCACCGCGACGAGCGTGATGCCGACAGCCTGCGTCGTGCCCTGCACAGCCGGTACGAGTGCGCCGGACGAGAATCCGACTGGCGTGCGGGCGGCGATGGTTTGACTCGCTGCGACCAATTCATCGGTCGTCACGACGGCGGGATGATCGCCCGTGATGAACGGATCGAAGTTGGTGATGGTCTCGGTCGAACCGGCGGCAATGCCGGCGGTATCGCCGCTGGACGGAATGTCGATGGCCATTGAGGCGATCTCCTATGCGAGGTTGGAAGGTTGATGCGTCTTAGGCGGCCCGCCGAGGCGCGTAGCCGGCCGACTGGAAAATCGCCTCCACATCGTTTGGATCGCCCTCGCCGCCCAACTCCGCACCGACCGTCGGATTGGGCGTTTGGTTCATCGTCTGCTCGAAGCGGTTGGGCGGGCCTCCGGCGGTTGCCTTCGGCGCCTCTTTCATGAGCCCGACCGCAGCGGCCGCATCCATGTCGGTGCTGAAGGCAAGGTGATTGGCCATGCCTTCACGGCCCTTGGCCTCCTCGGAACTGAGGATGGCCTTGCAGCGCTCCTGCATGGCCGACGCACCCTCTTTGTGACCGGCCTCGCGGCCAGCCTTCTCGCCCTCCGTACGGCCTTCGGCGCGCGCGGCATCGAGCGCAGCCTTTTCGGCTGCCTTGTCCTGATTGGACATCTCGTCGTCTCCTTCGTCAGGGAACAATTCAGCCGCGAATGCAGCCGTTGCGTCGTCCAGCGCGCCGATCTCGTCAGCAAGGCCGTTCGACAGTGATTGAGAGGCCGTGAAGGTGAGCGCTTCGGTCCGCCGAACCGCCTTCTCCTCGATCCCCCGATTCCGTGCCACGGTGGACACGAAAACGTCGTAGAGCTCGTCGATGCGAGCCTGTATGCGTTCTTTCACATCGACCGGAAGCGCTTCGTAGGCGTTGCCGTCGACCTTGTGCTTTCCAGCGTGAATGAATGTGACCTTGACGCCGTCGGCTTCCAGCGCGCGACTGAGATCGACATGCGCCGTGACGACACCGATCGATCCCACGCCGCCGGTGCGAGAGACACGATCCGATCGGCGGCCGATGCGATCGAATACGCCGCCGAGTATGCGCTCTCCGCCGCGAAGGCGCGGATCGGCTTCTGCCCGCGCGCCGCATGGATCTTATCGACGAGGTCGAAGTTGCCGGCGACATGGCCGCCCGGGCTGTCGATGACGAGTGCAATCCCGCGTACGTTGGCGTCAGCTAAGCCACGCTCAAAAGCCTTCCAGACATAGGTGTAGCCGGTCGCCCACGATCCGAATTGGAATCCGAAGTCGTGGAGCAGCACACCCTTGACCGGGATGAGCAGCAATCCGTCCTTGACGATGTAGGGACGGAACGCCGCGCGCCAATCGCTGGCATCGAACCAGAAGTCGTCCGCCATCACGGCCGGAGATTCCGCCGTCTCCACGCTTTCCAGGATCGACGAGGCGCGCGCGAGACAGGCCTCGAACATGCCCTTCATTTCGAC
>NZ_JBFUKD010000431.1:0-3315 GCF_056401005.1 Microvirga sp. P4_G7
TCAAGGCGCCGGTCCGCCCGGTCGCCGCGCCGAAAGGCACGCGCATCGAAGTGTCCGACCTCTTCGCCGCAACGCCCGCGCGATTGAAGTTCCTGAAAGGCGATCGTTCCGAGGCGCAAGCTGTCGCCGAAATCGTGAAACGGCTGGCCGTCGCGCATCCGGACATCCGATTCACGCTGTCCGGTGAACATTTGACAGCGCTCACCTATCCGCCTGAACCGGACGGCGAACTCGGCATTCTGCGTCGCCTATCCCGTGTGCTCGGGGCGGAGTTCAACGACAATGCCATGGCGATCGCCGTCGAGCGTGAGGGGGTTCGCGTCCAGGGCTTCGCCAGCCTGCCGACCTTCCACCGCGGAACGTCGGGTCATGTGCACTTCGTCGTCAACGGACGCCCGGTGCGCGACAAGTTGCTGCTCGGTGCGGTGCGCGGAGCTTACGCGGATGTGATGGCGTCGGATCGACATCCGGTCCTCGCCCTGATGATCGATCTCGATCCGCGCGCGGTCGACGTCAATGTGCATCCCGCGAAGACCGAAGTGCGCTTCCGAGATCCAGCTTTCGTGCGCGGTTTTCTGGTGTCGGCCCTAAAGGAGGCGATCACCCGCTTTGGATTCCGTTCTGCGACGACCGGCGGTACGCRGACGCTGGAAAATCTGCGACCGCAGGGAATTTTGGCGCACAGATCATATTCATCGAGCTATCGTGTGCAACCGATGCGCACGCCGGCAGCTTTGTCCGGTTGGCAGGCTCCGCTCGATCACGGTGCGCGCGACCATGGATTTTCCGAAGCGCAGGCGTTGTTGCCCGACATAGCTCTGCCGTCCGCCGACGGCCGCGCGACGATGGACGTGCCCGATCCTGTTGCGGAGGAATCGCCTCTCGGCGCGGCGCGGGCGCAGATCCATGGCACCTATATCGTCGCGCAGACCCCCGATGGCATCGTGATCGTCGATCAGCACGCCGCTCACGAACGATTGGTCTACGAGCGTCTGAAGCGTGAACGCGCGACATCCGGCATTGGTCGCCAGCTTCTGCTGATCCCCGAGGTCGTCGAGCTTGATCCGGTCGATGCCGATCGGGTTTTGTCAGAAGCGGCAACGCTGGAAAAGCTTGGCCTTGTAGTCGAGAGCTTCGGATCCGGCGCGCTTCTGGTGCGCGAAGTGCCCTCGGCGCTCGCGGGCGGCCGCATCAAGGCGTTGGTGCAAGACGTCGCGGACGCGCTCGTTGAATGGGGACACGGAACGAGCCCGCTCGAAGAGCGGCTCGACGCGGTTCTGTCGCGCATGTCGTGTCATGGATCGGTGCGCGCGGGACGTCGCTTGAAACCGGACGAGATGAACGCGCTTCTGCGCGAGATGGAAGTCACGCCTTTGTCCGGCCAGTGCAATCACGGCCGCCCCACCTACGTCGAATTGAAGCTCGCCGATATCGAGCGGTTGTTCGGCCGACGGTGATCCCACTGCCTATGGCGCCCGCGCGATCAGCGGTCGACCGCGAAGAACTTTCCCAAAGGATGGTTTTCGCCGTGTACCATCTGTTCGATCATGTCGGCGGCGAGCGCACTGAACGTGATGCCGTTTCCGCCGTAGCCGAACGCAGCATAGCATCGCGGATAGCCTGGCACGCGGCCGATCATGGGTAGCCCGTCATCGGTCTCGCCGAAAAATCCGGTCCACGCGGCATCGACATCGCATTCGACTCCTGGAAGCAATGCGGCGAGCTTGGTGAGAAGCGCTTTTGTCTTTRCCGGCAGCAATCCGTCGCGCGTCGCCGCATCCGTGATCGGTTCGTCTTCGCCTCCGACGATGATGCGATTCTCGACGCTCGTGCGAGCATAGAGATAAGGCTCCGACGCTTCCCAGATCAGACTGCGATCGGGCCACATGATCGCGCTCCGCTGCGGTTTGGTCGCGAGAGCCCACGTCGACACAATGCGATGAGAATCGGCGGGAATGAACGAAGGCATTTCGTACCCGTTCGCAAGGATGAGGATGTTTCCTTCGACCTCCGTCCCCTCGGTGGACGTCACATGAACGCGCAAGGCGGTGCTGTCATATGTGTCGACACGGATCGGAGAGATCACCTTCGCTCCGCGCGCGATGGCAGTGTTCAGGAGGCCACGCGCCAGCTTGATGGGATCGACCTCCGCCGATCCTGATGAGAGAAGGGCCGCAGCGCGCTGAAAACCGGTTATTCGTTCGAGAGCCGAGCTATCCAGAAAACGGCTCGGAAGCCCTGCGCGCAGGCGCAGTGCGAGTTCGTCGCGCAACTCGTGCGGGTCGAGCGCATTGCCGGCGAAGAAGAGCGCGCTCCGCCAATCGAAATCGCATGGGAGATGGAGACCCTGCACCAACGATCCGATGCGCTTCACCGTCTGCGCGCTCGCGCGATAGATCGCGGCGGCGGCATCGAAGCCGAGCGTGTCCTCGAGTTCGATCATGGGCGCGTCGATCTCCCATTGCAGCAACGCAGTGCTCGCTGCCGTGCTCGCCTGTTGCGGCTCATGCCGGTCGAGGACGATGACGTCGCGCCCCGCGCCGGTGAATCGTTCTGCGAGAAACGCGCCCGTTATCCCGCCTCCGACGATTACGACGTCGGTGGTGAGATGGCGTCCCGCGTTTTGCGAGGGTGAGGGCGGAGTGGCGTCGAGTTCCCAGACGCTGCGTCCGGAACGGAGATCGAGGGCGGTTGCGTCGGAATCGGTTTCGCGGCTGGACAGAAATGACATCCCGTCGAATTAGGGCGCGCGATCGAATTGTCAGGCTTGTTCTTAGGACTCAGCCACCCGTCGCGGAATTGATTTTTCTTGCAACGATCGCATTGTCGGCGCGCAGGAGCTCGCCGATCTTCACCGCCGTATCGAACGTCACAAGGCGGTTCACGCGCACCCAGGCCATGTCGGGTGCATTGGCGCTCGCCTTCATTTCGAAGGCCGGCTTGTGATGATCGAGGCCCTGTTCGATGTGGTTCGGGATCAATTCCTCGGCTGCGACGCCGAGAGCAGCCGCCAGTCGATTGAGGCTCAACGGCGTCGGAAGCGAACGGCCGTTGATGTAGGTGGAAACGCTGTCGCGCTGCAACCCGGCCTGCCGAGCCAACTCGCTCTGGTGCCAACCCTTTTCCGTCATGAGCTTGTGAAGGCGCTTGCCGAATTCATGCTTCGTCAAAACCTTCGGCGTGAGCTTTGTCGGTAGCTTGTCCAGTTTTGTCGGCTTGATCGACTTCCGCGCCATTCCGGGAAACTCCTGGGCGACAGCCCGCTTGCACCATTAACGCCATGACCGGATTGAATAAAGTCCCACCACGGTATCA
>NZ_JBFUKD010000432.1:0-3310 GCF_056401005.1 Microvirga sp. P4_G7
GAGACGAGCACGGGAATGATGTTTTGAGGAACGCGATGTCTTCGACCTGCATGCAACGCACGGGCGATGCGCATTTTTCCTACAAACAAAGACTTGTCAGGGCAGCTTTGTTCGCTACAAGCGGCCCTGGAAAACAGAATGTTGCGTCAGGAGACCTTCTCCGGCGTTGCACGAACCGGGGATAGGGGGCTGGAAGCCCTTGCTAGAAAAGGACTGAATTACCATGCGGGTCTATTACGATCGCGATGCCGACATCAACCTGATCAAGGGCAAGAAGGTCGTCATTGTCGGCTACGGCAGCCAGGGGCATGCCCATGCCCTTAACCTTCGCGATTCCGGCGTGAAAGAGATCGCCGTCGCGCTCCGCAAGGGCTCACCCTCCGCCGCCAAGGCCGAAAAGGAAGGCCTGAAGGTCATGGAGGTCGCCGAGGCGGCCAAGTGGGCCGACGTGGTCATGATGCTGACGCCAGACGAACTGCAGGCCGATATCTACCGCGACGATCTGCAGGCCAACATGAAGCAGGGTGCGGCGCTCCTGTTCGCCCACGGTCTCAACGTTCACTTCAACCTGATCGAGCCCCGCAAGGACCTCGACGTTCTCATGGTTGCTCCCAAGGGGCCTGGCCATACGGTGCGCTCGGAGTATCAGCGTGGCGGTGGCGTGCCGACACTGATCGCCATCCATCAGGATGCCACCGGCAACGCCCATGACGTCGCGCTGTCATACGCCTCCGCCAACGGTGGCGGACGCGCCGGCATCATCGAGACGACGTTCAAGGAAGAGTGCGAGACGGACCTCTTCGGCGAGCAGGTTGTTCTGTGCGGTGGTCTCGTGGAGCTGATCAAGGCCGGCTTCGAGACTCTCGTCGAGGCTGGATACGCTCCGGAAATGGCCTATTTCGAGTGTCTGCACGAAGTGAAGCTGATCGTCGACCTCATCTACGAGGGCGGCATCGCCAACATGAACTACTCGATCTCGAACACCGCCGAGTACGGTGAATACGTCACCGGCCCGCGCATTGTGACATCCGAGACCAAGGCTGAAATGAAGCGCGTTCTGACGGATATCCAATCAGGTAAGTTTACCCGCGACTGGATGCTCGAGAACAAGGTCAATCAGACGTCCTTCAAGGCGACCCGCGCCCGCATGGCCGCTCATCCGATCGAGGAAGTCGGTGGCCGTCTGCGCGAGATGATGCCCTGGATCAAGGCCAAGGCGCTGGTGGACAAGACCCGCAACTGAACCGTAGAGCCGGCGTTCGGCCCGTCCGGTTCAACCACCGCGGGAGCGAAATCAATAAAGGGGCGGTCAAACCGCCCCTTTTTTCTTTTGAAACGCAGAAATGACGCGAAAATAAAAATGTGTGTTTCGTTTTTCTGAGCATTTTTGTGCTCTCCGCTCAGTCTTTAGTTGGCGAAAGGGGTACTCCTTCGTAGAGGCTTGGTCATAAAGCTTGGCGCGCGTTTAATGCAGTGGAAGAGCGAGAAATCAAACGACCATGAGGGTTGAGGACCGTAGCTGATCTCCTGGCCGTTCTTGCTTCCCGAGGTACGCCAGCTGCAGGGAACGTCCACATGGTGGAGCGATATCTCGTCACGGGAGGCTGTGGCTTTATTGGATCGCATCTTGTCGATGCGCTGATTGCGAACGGCGCGGACGTGATCGTGGTCGACAACATGTCTACGGGGCGCTTCGACAATCTCTCGATCGCGGCCGATCTGGCGGTCGGCGATGTTCGCAACAAGGCGCTCATGCGCAAGGTGTCGGCCGGCTGCGACGGCATCTTTCATCTCGCAGCGATCGCGACGGTCCAGCGCTGCTCCAAGCAGTGGCACGTGTCGCACAGCGTCAACCTTTCCGCTTCAGTCAACATTTTCGAAATGGCGTCCGAACGTTCGATTCCGGTGGTCTACGCATCGTCGGCTGCCATTTACGGCGAGGCGGCTCACACGCCCATCGACGAGGACGATCCCCGACGCCCGATCACGTCGCACGGCGCGGACAAATACGCGATGGAGCTTCATGCCTTCGCCGGCGCCCGTATTCGGTCCCTCAATTCGTTTGGTCTTCGCTTCTTCAACGTCTACGGCCCGCGACAGGACCCCTATCTCCCCTTTTCCGGCGTTATCGCGACCTTCATGCAGCGCGCGCTCGATGGCGCGCCTCTTCTCATTCATGGCGATGGCCGGCAGACGCGCGATTTCGTCTATGTGAGCGATGCCGTTGCCGCGTGTTGCGCAGCGATGAGGCGACTGCAAAGCCGCAACGTCGCGGCCGCCGAAGTGAGCAACGTCTGCACCGGGCAGGGAACGTCGATTCGCACTCTGACGGATTACATCGCCCAACTGGCGCATAGGCAGATCACGGTCAGCATGGGTCCGGCTCGGGATGGCGATATTCTGACTTCCGTCGGCGACCCGTCCAGGCTGACGGAGCTGCTGCACTTTCGTCCCAAAACGTCGCTCACCAACGGTCTCGAAGCGTTGCTTCCGAGGGTGCACAGGAAAGTGCCGGAGGTCGCATCGGGCATCATTGCCGATATGGCACGTTGGTCGGTGCCTTATCGATCGCTATAGTCAAAGCCATGGGGATCGTCATGCAATTGGCGGGCCGCGAGACGTTCTCACGCAACGAGATTCTCGCAGCGCTGACCGAGGACGATTTTGCGCGCCTGCGAGCATTCTTGGAACCGGTGCCGCTATCCGTGGGGGACCGCCTTTGCGACCCCTCGAAGCCCATGGATTACGTCTACTTCATCGAGAAGGGATTTGCGTCTGTTCGTGCCGGAGCGAACGAACGATCGCAGATGGAGGTGGCGCTGATCGGTCGCGAGGGTCTCGTCGGCTTGCCGCTTCTTCTCGGCAGTGTTTACCCCGCGTTCAACGTGTATGCCCAAGTTGCGGGGAGTGGCCAGCGCATCTCGGCAGAAGCATTCCTCATGGTGTTGGACTTGATCCCCGCCTTGCGGAGGGAAGCGCTCGTCTATGCGCAGGTTCTGATAGGTCAGCTCGGCCAAGCTGCCCTAGCCAACGGGCGCTGCAACGTGCTCGAGCGACTTTCGCGATGGCTCTTGATGGCTCAGGACCGGCTCGACGAAGACGAGATTCCGCTGACTCAAGAATTCTTCGCGCTCACCCTCGGCGTCCGCCGCGCAAGTGTCACTGTGGCCCTTCAAAAATTGAGCCAAGCGAAGCTCATCCTGCACAAGCGAGCGCTGGTCGTCATCCTCGATCGCGCCAAGCTCATCGAGAAGGCAGGCGAGGCCTACTACATGAGTTGACGGTGACCTGTGAGGGCCACCGTCAGGCG
>NZ_JBFUKD010000433.1:0-3308 GCF_056401005.1 Microvirga sp. P4_G7
GCCTAGAACACGCGTGTGGATTCCCGCATAGTTCCCCCCGGCACCGGGTTTGTTGATGATGAATGATACGCCAGCCCCGGCAGTCACATCAGCGCTGCCACCGTTGGCGGATTTGAGCCACAAGCCGTTGCCGTTCGCCGTGGTAATGGAACCAAAGCCATTATGAATGATACTGACGTTGCCCGAGCCGGTTGAGTTGATCTCCACCCCGTCCCGTTCACTGCCGGTGCCGTTGTTGTTGGTGATGTTCAAGCCTGTCCCGTTGCCGACGACAATTCGGGACGACCCGGCCGTATTGTTCTGGACGAAGACACCGTTGTCGCCGTTCGCACCCATCGTAATAGTGTTCAAAGCGCCAAGGAAAGACACGGCCGCAATGCCGGATCCATTCGTGACTTGCGCATGAACCCCGTTGGCAGGCGTCGCGACGGTACTGACGAATTCGGTCCCGGTGATGGAGACCGTGGCGTTTGCATTCTGAGACGCCGCCCTTGCACCGGCGCCCGCAGGCGCTGTGATTTCAGTCCCCGCGGAGATCGCCAACGTGGCGGGGGATCCGGAAGCAGGCGCGCAATTGAAACCCGCCGTATAGGTGCCCGACGCCACTGTACCGCAAAATGAGGTTTGTCCGTAGGCGGGAGCAAGGCCACCGCTCGTCATGGCGACCAGCATTGATGTCGCGATGCTGGCGAGCAAGGCGCTCTCGCGCAGACCCGACGCGTTCTCTGCAGCAGTGCCTGTCGGCACTCCGGCTCCAATGAGTAAAGTCATTGATCCGTCCCCTGCCCAGGTTCCGGACGAATACCACTTTCGAGGTAGTATTGGAAGTCTCAATGAGCAATGAATGGTTGAAACGAAGTCGGCTTCCCTAACTGGTTGAGCGGGTGTCTCGACTTTGTGTTATCTCCTGATGGCTAGCTTCGCGCTCTGCAGCAACAGGTTTCTTGCGGGATCTTCCTGAACCCCCGCTGTCACCGCCGATAGCTTGGCCTGAGCCGACCAATACTCGCAGAATGCCCCTAGGTTTTAGGCGTTCGCCTACTCCTCGGCGTGATTGGCAAGTTCATTTCCCGGGCGGGATCGCCGTCATTGCTGAAATGTCCAAAGGAGACTTTCGCTCAGCTCCTTGAGCGCATCGACGGCATCGGGTCGTTCGCGTGCGACGGCGGCGATAATGGCGTCGGCGAGAGCGAAAGTGGCCGAGGGCGAATTCGGCAGCAGACGGTTTCGCGCCGGCGCAAACAGCGTCATATCCGCGATGCGGGCGAGCGGAGACGTTGGCGCATCCGTGAGTGCCAACACGACAGCGCCGCGTTTCTTGGCAACGTTCGTCAGATCGAGAGTTCCGCGCGAATAGCGGGGCATCGAAACGGCCACCACGAGATCGCTTGGTCCTGCCGACATCATGTGCCGGATGGCGTGTTCCGGCCCGCCCCGGAAAGGCGCGAAGGTCACGTTTGCGTCGAGATAAAGCGCCAGTCCGTCCTCGAGGTAGGAAGCGACATAATGGCTCGCACCCGACCCGACGATGAAGATACGGCGGGACGTCAGCAAGGCATCGATGGCGCGAGAACACACATCCTCGTCGAGCGTGGAGATCGTCTCCTCGAGATTGGCCGATTGATCCTTCAGAGCGGTGAGAAGAGTCGCGAATGTCGAGCCCGCGACTGCACGGGCATCTGCGAGGCCATCGACCGGCGCCATTGCGATCTTGAGGGCTGACGACAAGGCGGCCCGAAATTCGCCATAACCCCCGTAACCCAAAGCACGCACAAAACGCGTTACCGTCGCTGTCGAAGTGTCGCTCTTTTCGGCGAGGCCTTCGATGGTCATCGTCGCGGTGTCCAGCGGATTTTGCAGGACGAAGTTGGCTGCCCGCCGGTGCGCGCCGCTGAGCGACGGGTAGACAAGCGAAATCCGGTTAGCGAGGTCCGTCGTCGGCTTCAGGGCGGGTGACATCAGTCCTCCACGCAGATTGACGTTAGAAAATTTTCATGTTTTCTAATCTGCGAAAATAAATCTGTCAAAATGACGGGATCAAGGGAACGGAGAGAGTTCAATGCGCAGCCGTATGATGTTCGCGTTTGTTGCCGGCACTTGTCTACTGAGCGCACCCGCATGGGCCCAGTCCCTGCGAATTGCGCTCGGTTCCGAGCCGACGGCAATCGATCCACACTATCATGATTTGACGCCGAACAATGCCTTGGCCGCCCACATCTTCGACGGCCTCACCAAGCAGGACGAGAAGCAGAAACTCGTTCCGGCCCTTGCGAAATCCTGGGAGAACGATGGCAAGACACGCTGGACGTTCAAACTGCGCGAAGGAGTGACGTTCTCGAACGGCAAGCCTTTCACGGCTGACGACGTGATCTTCACGTTCTGCCGCACGCTGAAGAACGAGACCGCGATTGCCGGCTCCTTCGCGGATATCACCGGTAACTTCGCCGCCGTCGAAGCTCCGGACGCGCATACCCTCGTCATCACCACGAAGACGCCGGACCCGCTGCTGCCCAACTTCCTCTCCAGTGTCGGCATCCTGAGTTCGTCGATCGTCGCACATGACAAATTGAGTTTCGAGCCAGCCAAAAACTGCGGCGTTACCGGCACATGGCCGGTCGTGGGAGACTTCAACGACGGCAAGCTTGCGGTCGGAACCGGGCCCTACAAGTTCAAGAGCTATGTGCGTGGCACTGGCATCGAGCTTGAACGCAATGACAGCTACTGGGGCGGCGCCGAGCCTTGGGCGAGCGTTCGTTTCGTGCCGGTTCCCAATGCCGGCCCGCGTCTGGCCGGTCTGCTGGCCGGTGACTACGATGTAATCGAGAATCCGGCTGCGCGCGACCTCGGGCGCATCAAGGACGACAAGCGCTTCGGCTATGTGGTCACGCCCTCGACGCGCGTGATCTATTTCCAGCTCGACGTAGCGCGTGACCAGAGCCCGTTCGTGAAGGCCGAGAACGGTAAGAACCCCCTCAAGGATCCGTTGGTACGAAAGGCAATGTCGCTCGCGATCGATCGCGACGCCATCGTCAAGCGCATCATGGATGGCGCGGCCGAACCTGCGTATCAGTTCTTGCCGACGGGTATGTTCGGAACGCTGCCGAATCCTCCGGCGCTGCGCTACGATCCGGCAGCCGCTAAAAAGCTCCTGAGCGAGGCCGGATATCCAAATGGTTTCCAGATCACGCTCTCGACCACCAACGACCGCTACATCAACGACAGCCAGATCACGCAGGCGGTGGCGCAATACTTGACCCAGGTTGGTATCCGCGCCGAAGTGGATGCGATGACACGTGCCATCTACTTCC
>NZ_JBFUKD010000434.1:0-3308 GCF_056401005.1 Microvirga sp. P4_G7
GCCAAAGACGAGGCCGCCGCATCTCAAGCGGTGAAGCCGCCCTAAAACAACAAGCGGTCAGAGGGTCATTTCAGTGCAGACGGTTACCAGCCAGGCATTGGAGCCTAAGCGGTCGTTTTTCTACGACCCCAAAATTCGCGGAATATTCTTCCAGGTTCTTCTCATCGTCGTTGTCGCTTACCTGTTCTATGTGGCGGGTTCGAACGCGGTCGAGAATTTGCGCCGTGCAAAGATCGCATCCGGCTTCGGCTTTCTCGAAGTCACCGCCGGATTCGATATCAGCCAGACCCTGATTCCGTTCAGCGCGGCCGGTTCGACCTATGGCGATGCATTTATCGTCGGCCTGCTCAACACCTTGGTCGTTTCGGCAATCGGTATCGTGCTCGCGACCTTCCTCGGTTTTACGGTCGGCATCGCGCGACTTTCGACCAACTGGGTCGTCGCCAAGGTGGCGATGGTCTATGTCGAGGTTCTCCGCAACATTCCGCTGCTGCTGCAGCTGCTGTTCTGGTACATCGCCGTGCTCGGTCCGCTGCCGCAGCCGCGCGACTCCCTGCAAATGGGCACGGGATTTTTCATCAACTCGCGCGGCTTCTTCATGCCACGCCCGCTCTTCGCGAGTGACGCGTGGATGGTGCTCGTCGCGCTCGTCATCGGCGTCGTCGTCAGCATCGTGTTCCGCCGCTTTGCCAAGAAGCAGCAGGAAGCCACCGGACGGCAATATCGGGTCGGCCTCGTGACCCTTGGGCTCGTGCTCGGATTGCCGGTTGCGACATGGATCGTCCTGGCCTTGGTAGGCGTGAATCCGATCACGTTCGAAGTTCCGCAGAAGGGTACGTTCAACCTTCGTGGCGGGATGCAGATCTTGCCGGAATTCGTCGCATTGCTCATCGGCCTCGTAACCTACACTGCGGCGTTCATCGCCGAGGTTGTGAGGGCGGGCATCCTCGCCGTCTCGAAAGGGCAGGCGGAAGCGTCAGGTTCGCTTGGTCTCAAGCCGGGGCAGACGCTCCGGCTCGTGGTGATCCCGCAGGCGATGCGCGTGATCGTGCCTCCGCTGACGAGCCAGTATCTCAACTTGACCAAAAATTCTTCGCTCGCAGTCGCCATCGGTTATCCGGACCTCGTCCAGGTCTTCATGGGTACGGTCCTCAATCAGACGGGACAGGCAATCGAGGTGGTGGTGATCACCATGGGCGTCTATCTGACGATCAGCCTCGTGACGTCGTTCGTCATGAATATCTACAATCGCCGCGTTGCCATTGTGGAACGGTGAGGGATTACATGAGCACCGCTCTCGACAGCAACCACTTCGTCCGCGCCGAACCGATCGAGGCGCTCCCACCGCCGAACCTCGCGCGTGGGCCGCTCGCCTGGATCCGGGAAAACCTGTTCTCGAGTCCCTTCAACACCGTGCTCACGCTCGTGGTGTTGTATCTGCTCTACGTGATCATTCCGCCGATCATCAACTTCATGTTCATCAACGCGGTTTGGACTGGCTCCGATCGTAGCGCCTGCCGCGCGGAAACGGCCGGACATCCGGTGGGAGCCTGCTGGGCCTTCGTCATCGATAAGATCCGGTACTTCACGTATGGCTCCTATCCAGGCGCCGAGCGTTGGCGTGTGAACATCTTCTTTGCTCTTCTCGCGCTCGGTGTTGCTTGGCTTCTCTGGCTGCGCGCGCCCCGGCGGGACCTCGGAGCGATCTACTTCTTCTGGCTGTTTCCGGTCGCCTCCTATGTTCTCCTGACCGGAGGCAATATCGATTTTGGGTTGCGGTTCTGGCTTTTCTTCATCGCCATCGGATTGCTGATCGTCGCTGGGATCGGACTTGCGGCGCACCTGACGCAGACGTCGGTCCGCTCTGCGGCGCTGATCGGGGGCGGCGCTTTTGCGGTTCTCGGAATCACGCTGCTGCTGATGGACATCGATTGGGGCCTGGAACCCGTGCCGAGTTCACTTTGGGGCGGCATTCTCGTCACCCTGCTCGTGGCAACCGTCGGTATCGTGTTTTCGCTGCCGTTCGGCATCCTCCTGGCGTTGGGACGACGCTCGAAATTGCCGATCGTGCGCATGGCGTCGGTCATCTTCATCGAGTTCGTTCGCGGCGTGCCCCTGATCACCGTGCTGATCATGGCGAACACCATGTTGCCGCTGTTCCTGCCGGCCGACATGACGGTGGATCGCTTGGCCCGCCCGCTCATCGGCGTCGCGTTCTTCGCATCGGCCTACATGGCGGAAGTGGTTCGCGGCGGGTTGCAAGCAATCCCGAAAGGCCAGTACGAGGGCGCCATGTCGCTTGGCCTGAACTATCCGCAGATGATGGTGTTCATCATCCTGCCGCAGGCTTTGCGCATCGTCATTCCGGGCATCGTCAACACGTTCATCGGATTGTTCAAGGACACGTCGCTCGTTTCCGTCGTCGGCATTTTCGACTTCATCAAGACGATCGAGGCCTCGCGCATCGATCCCAATTGGGCAGCTCCCACGATCAGCTACACGGGCTATGCCTTTGCCGCTCTGTTCTATTTCGTCTTCTGCTGGGGCATGTCGCGCTACTCGCTCGGCGTCGAGCGGCGACTGGCATCCGGTCAAAAACGGTGACATCCATGGCAACTACATCCACGCAACGACAAAACTCCGCCGCTGAACTCGACCCGAGAGCCGAACCGGCCGTGCAGTTGATCGACGTGCACAAGTGGTACGGCGAGTTTCACGTGCTGCGCGACATCAACCTGAATGTTCGGCGCGGCGAGCGCATCGTGATCTGCGGACCGTCCGGCTCAGGCAAATCCACGATGATCCGATGCATCAATCGGCTCGAGGAGCACCAGAAGGGGCGGATCATCGTCAACGGCACAGAGCTCACCAACGATCTCAAGCGCATCGACGAAGTTCGGCGCGAAGTGGGCATGGTGTTCCAGCACTTCAACCTCTTTCCCCATCTCACGATCCTCGAGAACTGCACGCTCGCGCCGATCTGGGTGAAGAAACTCCCGAAGAAGGAAGCGGAAGAGATCGCGATGAAATACCTGACCCGGGTCAAGATTCCCGAGCAGGCGAACAAGTACCCCGGACAATTGTCCGGCGGTCAGCAGCAGCGCGTAGCCATCGCCCGCTCGCTTTGCATGAACCCCAAAATCATGCTGTTCGACGAGCCSACWTCSGCSCTYGACCCYGARATGRTSAAGGARGTKCTCGACACSATGGTCGGSCTYGCYGAAGARGGCATGACSATGCTGTGCGTSACCCACGARATGGGCTTYGCSCGTCAGGTKGCCRAYCGGGTSATCTTCATGGATTACGGC
>NZ_JBFUKD010000435.1:0-3299 GCF_056401005.1 Microvirga sp. P4_G7
GAAGTTGGTTCACGTCAGCGCGCGCGTTGATCATGCGTTTCTCGTCGACCGTTACCCTGCCGCCGCCGCGATCGATTTCGCCGAGCCCAGTTGTGTCGGTTCGCGACTTATTGTCGGCGAGCGGCGATTTGGGTTCTGTCCAGTCGAGCATATTGGAAACTCCTTGTTGTCTGCTCACTGGCAGGCTTCGCAAGTGGGGTCGTCGATGGAGCAAGCATTGCCCCACGTCGCCGGAAGCGGGTCGGAGACACTGGTGATCGTGGCCGATACGGCGTTGAGCTTGCCATCTGTGCCTTTCAACGTGGATTTCTCCACGTGGCTCGCGCTTCGCGAGCGCAGGTAGTAGGTCGTCTTGAGACCGCGCTCCCAAGCGAGGCGATAGAGGCTATCGAGCTTTTTCCCCGACGGCCGATCAATGTAGAGATTGAGCGACTGGGCCTGGTCGATCMATTTTTGACGCCGTGCCGCCGCCTCGATCAGCCACGACGAATCGATCTCGAAGGCCGTGGCGTAGAGCGCTTTCAGGTCGTCCGGAATTCTGTCGATCTGGCCAACGCTACCGTCGAAGTATTTCAGATCCGCGACCATGACGTCGTCCCACAGACCGCGTTGCTTCAGGTCGTGGACGAGCGATGCGTTGACCACCGTAAAGTCGCCCGACATGTTCGATTTGACGAAAAGGTTCTGATAAGCCGGCTCGATCGATTGCGAGACGCCGCATATGTTGGAGATCGTGGCCGTCGGGGCGATCGTCATGCAGTTCGAATTGCGCATCCCATCCTTCACGACGCGTTCGYGCAACGCCTGCCAGTCGAGCGTCGTCGTGCGGTCGGCCGCCAACTCACCGCGCGCTTGCGCCAGAAGCGCGATGGAGTCGATCGGCAGCACCCCTTTCGACCACAGGGAGCCGTCGAAGCTCGGATACCGGCCGCGCTCCGCCGCGAGTTCTACAGACGCCGAAATGGCGTGGAAGGAAATCGCCTCCATCGCCTCGTCRGCAAATCGCACGGCCAGGTCTGAAGCGTAAGACAACCGGAGCGTATGCAATGCGTCCTGGAATCCCATCAGACCGAGACCGACCGGCCGATGACGCATGTTGGACCGGCGCGCTTCGGGAATGGTGTAGAAATTGATGTCGATCACGTTGTCGAGCATTCGCATCGCGGTCCTGACCGTGCGAGCCRGACGCTCGGTGTCGAGGCCGGTGGCGGTCACATGTCGCGCCAGATTGACCGAACCGAGATTGCAGACGGCCACCTCGTCATCGGAGGTGTTGAGCGTGATCTCGGTACACAGGTTCGACGAGTGGACGACGCCTACATGGCCTTGCGGCGAACGAATGTTGCATGGATCCTTGAAGGTGATCCAGGGATGCCCGGTTTCGAAGAGGCGCGTGAGCATCCGGCGCCAAAGGTCGACGGCGGGCATCTGCTTGAACACCCTGATCTCACCGCGTGCCGCTTTCGCCTCATAGGCTTCGTAAGCGGCCTTGAAGCGAGGGCCATAGAGATCGTGGAGATCGGGCGTCTCATGCGGCGAGAACAGTGTCCATGTTTCGCCCGCCTGCACTCTCTGCATGAAGAGATCCGGCACCCAGTTCGCCGTGTTCATGTCGTGSGTGCGRCGGCGGTCGTCGCCGGTGTTCTTGCGMAGWTCSAGRAACTCTTCGATGTCCASGTGCCAGGTYTCSAGRTAGGCGCASACGGCRCCYTTGCGCTTGCCGCCCTGGTTGACSGCGAYSGCSGTGTCGTTGRCGACYTTCAGGAAAGGTACGACACCCTGGCTCTCGCCGTTCGTTCCCTTGATATGAGCGCCGAGGCCGCGCACGCGTGTCCAGTCGTTGCCGAGCCCGCCCGAGTACTTCGCGAGGAGGGCGTTGTCCTTGATCGATTTGAAAATGCCGTCCAAATCGTCCGGCACCGACGTAAGGAAGCACGACGAGAGCTGCGGACGCGTGGTGCCTGCATTGAAGAGCGTCGGCGTCGACGCCATGAAATCGAAAGAGGAGAGCAGATCGTAGAAGGCGATCGCCTTGTCCTCACGGTCGATTTCACGAAGAGACAGGCCCATCGCCACGCGCATGAAAAACGCCTGCGGAAGCTCGAACCGCGTGCCGGAGACGTGCAGGAAGTAGCGATCATAGAGGGTCTGAAGACCGAGATAGTCGAATTGCAGATCGCGTTCCGGCTTCAGGACGGCAGCGAGGCGAGCGAGATCGAAGCGCGCAAGTTCCGGGTCGAGGAGCTCTGCGGCGACACCGGCCTTCACGTAGCCGGTAAAGTATTCCGCATAGCTGGCGGACATCTCGGCTTGCGTGGCTTGGGTCGGCAAACCCGTGATGAACGTCAGCGCCTCGCGACGAAGCTTGTCGAGCAGGAGCCTTGCGCTGACCTTGGCATAGTTCGGTTCGGTCTCCACGAGCGCCCGCGCAGTGAGAATCGGCGCGATCGCAAGCTCGTCCTGGCTGATTCCGTCGTAAAGATTTCGATGCGCCTCGATCAGCACCGTCTCTGCCGAGACGCCCTCCAATCCGCTACACGCCTCGTTCACGACGGTCGACAATCGGGCGGAATCGAGCGGCACCAGAGAGCCGTCCGTCGCCTTCATGCGAAGAGGCGGCGTGGGGCGGTCGTGCGGTTGCGTCGCGGTGCCGGTCCGTGCGCTTTCCTTCGCGCGCTCCCTGGCGCGCTCTTCACGGTAGAGAACGTATGCGCGGGCGACCTTGTGGTGTTCACCGCGCATGAGCGCGAGCTCCACCTGGTCCTGAACTTCTTCGATGTGGAATGTTCTTCCCGTGTCCACGCGGCGCGTCAGCGAAGCGACGATCTGCTCCGTCAGGCTGGCGACGATGTCGTGAACACGGCGAGAGGCCGCCGCGCTGCCACCCTCGACCGCCAAGAAGGCTCTCGTCAGTGCCAAAGTGATCTTGCCGGCATCGAAGGGCGTGACGGCGCCGTTGCGGCGAATGACTTGGTAGGATGCGGCAGAAGGCGTCGCGCGGGTGGACGGAAAACCCGCCGGAACCACGTTCGAAGCCTGTTCGATTTCAAGAGTGTGGGACATTCGGCAAACCCCAAAATGTTGGGGGCTTGGGCCGAGGAACGCGTTCCGCGCGCGCTTCCTGCGCGTCGGCAATGCGATCATCGGGGCACCCCGCCCGAGGACTAGATCGTTCGTCCTGGGCAGGTCTCCTGGCTCGCGGGTCGTCGCCTCTTGCCCGTCTTCCCGGTGACAGAGATCACCAGTGACGCTGAATGGCAGTCGGCTCGTCGCTTACAGTTGCGGGGGCAGCTCCGGCA
>NZ_JBFUKD010000436.1:0-3296 GCF_056401005.1 Microvirga sp. P4_G7
ATCAAGGAGATGTCTCACGACGGTAAAACCCTGGCGACGTTCTTCTTCGTTCAGGACCCGGACGGCTACAAGATCGAAGTGCTGCAGAGGGGCGGGCGGTATCGTTGAGGGGAGGCGACGGTGACAATGCGACCGATCATTCGCTACCCCGATCCTCGTCTGCGCGAGCGAGCGTCGGCAATTCTGGCTTTCGACGCCCGTCTGCAGGAGCTCGCCGACGATCTACTTGAAACGATGCGAGCGGCTCCCGGCGTCGGCATCACCGCGCCTCATATCGGGGTCATGGAGCGGCTCGTCGTCATTCAGATCGAGACCGGGGAGGCGCCGATGGTTTACGTCAACCCGACGATGGTTTGGGCCTCCCCGGAGCGCATCCGACACATGGAGGGCAGCGTCTCGATGCCCGGCGTGACCGACGAAGTCGAGCGCCACGCCAGCATTCGCGTCGCATATCAGCGGCTCGATGGAGCGCCGGCCGAGGAAGGGGCGGAGGGCTTTCTCGCCGTCTGCCTCCAGCACGAAATCGATCAGCTCGATGGGATCTTCTGGATCGATCGGCTCTCTCGCCTGAAGCGCGAGCGCTTGATCAAGCGGTTCGAAAAGATCCATCGGTAGCATCGCGCGCGCCTTTCGAGCTTTCGCTTTTGCAAGCTTGGCCGCTTTCCCGCTGCGGCACTAAGCCCTGCGTGCTTGACAGCCATCGGCTTCTGAACAACATCTCGTTTCAAGCCGGAAGATCGCTCAGGACCGCGACCTGAAATCGGGAGCGGCGGGCCGATGGTCTCTCTATTCACAATCGATCACAGTCGGATCGGGCAGTTGTCCGTTGCCGCATTCTTGTCGGCATTCGATGAGAGCGGGAGCGAGGAGGAGAGGGCGCATGCCCTACGCTTGCGCCGTGAGGAAGATCGGGCCTCCTATCGATTGAGCCATGGTGCCTTGCGCATGATCCTTGCGCGCGAAAAACGGTGCGAACCCTCCGATTTGGTTCTTGGCCGCGACCCGTTGGGCAAGCCGCTCTGCGAAGGCGGTCCGTCGTTCAATATGAGCCATTCGGCTGGGATGACCGTCGTCGCCTGGTCATGGTCCCAGGCGCTCGGCGTCGATGTGGAGGAACTTGCCGCGGAGCCTCATCCGAGCGCGTCTCTCAAGAGCGCCATGGCCGACGAGGATGTCGCCGTCCTGCCGAGGCTCGCCCGTCAGCCCCACCACGCTGAAACCGTCCTTTGGGCCATCAAAGAGGCAAGCCTGAAGCTCACCGGCGAGGTCATGCGCGATCCGCGCGACTTGCGGGTGCGCGCATTCCGAAACGGCGCATTCAAGATCGACGCAGCCAATGCCGCGAGCGCTCCGCATCCAGCTGTCTTCGCTCGGCTGGTCGTCGTCGGCCCGCGCCACGTCAGTGCGCTTGCGACGTACGGTCCGGCACCGACGCCGCGAGTCGTCGTCTGGCACGATCACTTCAATGAGATCGCCTATCCCACCTCGCACTCCGCGCACCCCACATCCCATCCCTAACGGGCCGACCCTTTCCTCGCCCGCACGGGCACCGAGACACTCATGACCAATCCCCTTCGTGGTCCCGTTCGCCCTGACCTCCTCAAAGACGAGATTCTACCGGAGATATTTGAAGCCACGGCGCGTCGAAGCCCGCTTCGAATCGCGGTCATCGATGGCGCCGTCCGCTATACGTACGAGGAGGTGGAGCGCGCTGCGACCGCGATTGCGCGTGGTCTCGTCGGGCGTGGGATCGGACCGGGCGATGTCGTGGGTCTCTGGATGCCCCGCGGCTCCGATCTTCTCATCGCGCAGATCGCAATCACCAAGTCGGGAGCGGCATGGCTGCCGTTCGACACCGAAGCGCCGATCGATCGTGTCGCGGCTTGTCTGAGCGATGCCGAGGCGAAAGGTCTATTGGTTCCGGACGATTGGAACGATAGGGCTATCCCCACCGGAATTCCCGTCCTGACGCCGAGCACTGCAGCGGCGGAGGGCATCGGTTTGCATGTGGACGCGCGGCAGCAAGGCCTGACACCCGATCATCCCGCTTACCTGATCTACACGTCGGGCTCGACGGGCAAGCCCAAAGGCATCGTCGTCAGCCATCGCAACATTTGCCATTACCTGCGATCGTCCAACGAGCTGTACGGGATCCACGCCGAGGACATCGTCCTCCAGGGATGCTCGGCGGCGTTCGACCTGTCGATGGAAGAGATCTGGGTTCCCTACCTGGTGGGAGCCACGCTGTGGGTGGCACGGCAGGAAATGCTTGCCGATACCGAAGCTTTGACCCGCGCCATGCGCGAGGCTGGCGTGACGGTCATCGATACGGTGCCGACGCTGCTGTCGATGCTCGGCAACGACCTTCCGGCCCTTCGCGTGATCATTCTCGGCGGCGAGGCTTGCCCACCGGCTCTGGCCGCACGGTTCACGGGTTCGGGTTGCCGCCTGTTCAACAGCTACGGCCCGACCGAGGCGACCGTGGTGGCCACCATGGCCGAGCTGAAACCCGGTGATCCGATCACCATCGGCGGGCCGATACCGAACTATTCCTGCTACGTGGTCGATGAAGCGCTGACATGTGTCGCGCCTGGCGTTCCGGGCGAGTTGTTGATCGGAGGTCCGGGCATCGCCGCCGGCTATCTCGGTCGCCCAGATCTGACCGCCGAAAAATTCATCGCCAATCCATTCGCCAATGACGGTTCGGACCCGGTGCTTTATCGATCTGGCGACGCGGTCCTCATCAGCGACGCGGGCCGGATCGTGTTCCAGGGACGCGTCGACGATCAAGTCAAGATTCGCGGCTTTCGCGTCGAGCCCGGCGAAATCGAATCCGTTCTCGTGAGCATGCCAGGAATAACCCAGGCGGCTGTCGTTCTGCGCAACGACGACGGTTTGGATCGTTTGGTCGCATTCCTCCTTTCCGAGATCGGGGTTTATCCTGATCCAGCGCAGCTCCGATTGGCTCTGCGCGAGCGCCTGCCGCCTTACATGGTGCCTGCGCATTTCGAGATCGTGTCATCCTTCCCGCGACTTGCCGCATCCGGAAAGGCCGACAAGAAGGCGCTGATGGCGCTGCCGCTGACATTCACCGATGCCGCGCTCGAACAGGATGAACCGGAAACCGAGACGGAAGCGGTGCTTTTGGCCGCGGCCAAACGTGTCTTCCCGGATCAGGTCGTTCCGATGACCGCCGATTTCTTTCTCGAACTCGGCGGTCATTCGCTCCTCGCGGCGCGGTTCGTGTCGTGCGTACGCGAAACGCATCGTCTCTCCAGCATCACCTTGCAGGATAT
>NZ_JBFUKD010000437.1:0-3290 GCF_056401005.1 Microvirga sp. P4_G7
CACCGGCCAAGCCCGCGCAGGCACCCCCGAAAACGACGGCGAGGAAGCGGGTGCGAAGTACAGGAAGGCCCAGGGCGTGGGCGGAAACATGGCTCTCGCCGATCGAGCGAAGCGTCAGGCCGGCACGCGTGCGGTTGAGGAAGTACGCCACGAGGATCGTCAACAGAAGCGATCCATAGACGAAGAAATCCTGCGCAAAAAAGAGGCGGCCCACGATCGGCAGATCACTCAAGCCGGGAATGGTCAGGGGCGCAATCGGGTCGCGGCGGCCACCTACGAAAGGCGCACCGATCAAGCCTGACAGACCCAGGCCCAGGATCGTCAAAGCCAGACCCGACCCGACCTGGTTAGCGGCAAAGCCGAGCACGACGAGCGCAAACAACGCGGCCATGAGGGCGCCGGCCAGCGCTCCCGCGGCGACGCCTACCAAGGATGAATCGAAGGTCACCGCAGCGGCGAAACTACACGCGGCGCCCATGGCCATCATGCCTTCGAGGCCGAGATTGAGTACGCCCGAACGCTCCGCGACGAGCTCGCCGAGGGACGCGATAAGGAAGGGCGTCGACGCGGTGACGATCGTCAGGAGAATTGCTTCGAAGGTTGTCATGCGCGCCCTCCCCTTGTGACGAGGCGGACCCGATAGCTCACCAGTGCGTCTGCTGAGAGAACGCACAGCAGCAGGATGCCCTGAAATGCCTGGGTCAGATCGAGCGGCAGCTTGAGCAAAATCTGCGCGCTCTCACCACCGATGAAGGTCAGCGACACGACGAGAGCCGCGGCGAGAATGCCGAACGGGTTGAGGCGTCCGAGAAACGCCACGGTGATCGCCGTGAAGCCGTATCCCGGCGAAATGGACGGTTGGATCTGGCCAATCTGACCCGAGACCTCACAGATTCCGGCAAGGCCGGCGAGGCCCCCCGATATTGCGAACACAGCGAGCGTGGTCTTCTTGGTGTTGAACCCGGCAAATCGCGCCGCACGCGGAGCGTCTCCCGTCAGCCGCAGGCGGTATCCGAACAGGGAGCGGCTCATGACGACGGAGGTGACGACGACCGCGAGGATCGCGAAGATCGCGCCGTAATGCACGCGGCTTCCCTCGAACAATGTCGGGAGCGTCGCCGACGCATCGAACGTCACCGATTGCGGGAAATTGAATCCCTTGGGATCGCGCCAAGGGCCGCGCGCAAGATAGTCGAGGGTCAGCTGCGCGATGTAGACGAGCATGAGGCTCGTCAGAATCTCGTTCACGCCAAAGCGGTTCTTCAGGAATGCCGGGATCATGCCGTAGAGCGCACCACCGATGATGCCCAAGACCAGCATGCCGCCGATCACCCATCCGCCAGCCTGCGTATCGTGCGTCGCGAGAGCGAGCCAGGACCCGAGCAGCGCGCCCATCACGAACTGCCCCTCGGCGCCGATGTTCCAGAGGTTGGCCCGAAAGCAATAGGACAAGCCGATGGCGATGAGCGTGAGCGGCGTCGCTTTCACGATCAGCTCCTGGATCGCCCACGGATCGCTCAGCGGCTGCATGACATAGACGTCGAACGCGGCCGCTGGCGAGCGTCCCATGAGCCAGATCACGAAACCGGCGATCAGGAAGGCAATGAGGAACGCGATGACGGGCGCAGTCGCCCGCATCACGGGGGAGACCGTGGTACGAGGAACGAGATCAAGCCGCATTGTTGGCCTCATGCGCTTGACCGACGCCGAGCATTTCGAGGCCTATCGCTTCCCGTGTCCACTCATTGGCCGGCCTGACGGTACTCAGGCGACCGTGATGGATGACCGCGAGTTGGTCGGCGATCTCAAACAATTCATCAAGATCCTGGCTGATCACCACAACGGCGCTTCCCGCTCGTGCCAGATCCACGAGCGCCTGACGAATGAGCCGGGCGGCGCCGGCATCGACGCCCCAGGTCGGCTGGTTGACGATGAGAAGTTTGGGCTGACGGATGATTTCGCGGCCGATGACGAATTTCTGCAGGTTTCCGCCCGAGAGCTTGCGCGCCTGCGCATCGTCGCCCGGCGCACGCACATCGAACCCTTGTATGATCGAGCGCGCCATCTTTCGCGCCGCATTGAGAACGATCAGTCCAATTCCGCTGACGAGGCCCCTGTCATGATGGGACACGAGAATGTTCTCGCTCAACCGATGGGTCGGCGCAGCCGCGTGGCCGAGGCGCTCCTCCGGAACGAAGGCAGCTCCGAGTTTTCGGCGCGCATCGATCTCGTGTTGGCCGCAAGGCTTTCCGTTGATGACGACGACTCTTTCATCGTCGACGACGATCTCCCCGGAAAGACCGGCGAAAAGCTCGCTCTGTCCATTGCCCGCGACGCCGGCGATGCCGACGACTTCACCGGCAACCGCCGTCAGATCGATCTCGGTCAGCGCTTGTCCGTGCAGTCCCGTCGGCGGCAACGATAGCCTGCTGACCTTGAGGACCTCGACGCGGTTGGCGATCGCCAGTGGTGGTGCTCGTACCTCACCGACATCGTTTCCGACCATGAGAGCTGCGATCTCCCGAGCGCTGCGTTCTCTCGGATCGAGCGTCGCTGTGACCCGCCCGGCGCGCAGAATGGTGGCGGTGCGGCAGAGCCTGCGCACCTCTTCGAGCTTGTGGGAAATGTAGAGGATCGCGCAATTGTCGGCTGCGAGTTTTTCGAGCGTCAGGAAGAGGTGCTCGGCTTCTTGCGGCGTCAGGACGGAGGTCGGCTCGTCCAGGATCAGCAGCTTTGGATTCTGCAACAGGCATCGCACGATCTCGATGCGCTGCCGCTCGCCCGCGGAGAGTGTCCAAACCGCCCGGTCGGGTTCAAGCGACAATCCGTAGGCTTCGCTGATGTCGCCGAGTCGGGCGCGAACGCGTGCGAGAGTCCAAGTCTTTGGCAGCGCGATCGCGATATTTTCGGCGACGGTCAGTTCGTCGAAGAGAGAGAAGTGCTGGAACACCATGCCGATGCCGAGCGTACGCGCTATCACCGGAGAGGCGAGCGATACGGGACGTCCCGCCCACCGGATCTCCCCTGCTGTCGGCTCTATCACGCCGTAGAGCATCTTCACGAGGGTCGATTTGCCGGCGCCGTTCTCTCCGAGCAGGGCATGGATTTGGCCAGGAGCGATCGACAGATCGATCCCGTCATTGGCAAGAAGATCGCCGTACCGTTTCGAGATGCCTTTCAGCTCGACGAGAGCCGGCGCTGTCGAATGCATATGGAACTTTCCCAGCCAAGCGGCCTTCAAAACCCGAGCCTAGCCATGTCACGACTCGAACCTTGCCGGTACTGAAAAT
>NZ_JBFUKD010000438.1:0-3283 GCF_056401005.1 Microvirga sp. P4_G7
GGCTTCCGGGTGCTCGAGCAATCCACGAGCCGCGTCGCCGTCCTGAATTTCAATCCGGCCGCCGCTCCCGCGGACAAGCCTCAGTTCCGCAAGGCCGTGGCGTCAGCGGTCAATCGGGACGAGCTGATGAAGGGTCTCGTCAAGGGGCTGGGACAACCCGTCGGCTCCATCTTCGCCCCGGCGATCCAGAACCTCCCCACCAGCATGCCCGAGGGCTACGCGTATCAACTGGATGCGGCCAAAAAACTGGTCGAGGACCTGAGCCTRAAGGGTGCGTCTGTGGAAGTCGGAGGCCCCTCGGGGCGCTTCCCTCTCGACCGCGAACTTGCATCCGCCGTCGCCGCCCAGTTGCGCCGCGCCGGACTCGACGCGAAAGCACGGGTCACGGAATTCGGCACCTACGTGTCCGATATCAAATCGGGACGCGCGTCGCCCGTCTTCCTTCAGGTGCAAGGGAATGCCTGGTTCGATCCGGTGCCCCAGCTCGACGCCTTCTATCTGTCGGGAGGTCTCGGCTCGCCTTGGAAGGACCAGACCATGGACGGTCTGCTGGCGAAGACGTATCAGACGGCGAGCGACGCAGAACGCGCGGCGGCCGTCGGCGCGGTGGTGAAGCGACTCGATGAAGATGTGATGTCGGTGCCGCTGTTCTGTTACACGTATCTCCACGGAGCGACGGACAAGGTAGGATGGAAACCGCGCGCCGATGAGTTCATCTTCGCTTTCGAATTGACGTGACCACGGTCCGCCACCTCGCCTCGAAGACACTCATGAGTAAGTGAAGAGCATCATGAAGTTCGACAATCAGTCGTCCGGTGAAGCGCGTGTCATCGCGCAGATCGAGAACGGCTTTGATGGCTATCTGAACGACATCAAAGCCGCCATATCGCAGCCGAGCGTGAGCCGCAGCGGCGACGGCATGGCGGAGATGGCGGCGTGGGTCGAGTCATACATCCGCGGGCTCGGCGCGGAAGCGCGCCAAGTTCCGGGCGTCGATTGGCCGCTCGTCGAGGGCTATCTTCATGCGGGCGACGGCAAGCCGACGCTCCTCATCTACGACCTGTATGACGTCATGCCGGCGAGCGACCAGCCGGGATGGGAGACCCCTCCCTTCGAACCCTCGATCGTCGAAGGACCGGACGGGCGCAAAAGACTCGTGGGCCGAGGCGCCTTCAACTCCAAAACGCCGCTCGTCGGAACGCTGTGCGCCATCCACGCCTTCAAGGAGGCGGGCGTGGAGTTGCCGGTGAACCTGCGCTTCATGATCGAGGGCGAGGAAGAAGTCGGCAGCCGGACCTTGCCGGGCTACCTGAGGGACAACAAGGAAACGCTCTCGCAATGCGACGGCGCGCTGCTCCCTTACATGGGCACCAACATCGAGGGACAGCACATTCTCCGCCTGGGCTTCAAAGGCGTGAACATGCTGGAGTTCCGCGTCGCCGGGGGCGACTGGGGCGGACCGGTGGAGGGTGAAATTCACGGCTCCTGGCAGGCCCTTGTTGCCAATCCATGCTGGGAACTGATCGGCGCGCTGAGATCGTTGGTCGATCACAACGGCCGCGTCGCGATCGCAGGCCTCGACGCCCTCGTGCCGCCACCGACGGCGGACGATCACGCACTGATGGACGAGGTGGCGTCGAAGCTCGATTCAGATGTTTGGCGGCGCGAGCTCAAGGTCCGCCGCTTCAAGACGGACGAACCTGTCCGCGCGATGATCGAGCGCCTTCTGTTCAGTTGCACGATGAACATCGACGGAATTGAAGCGGGACGCCTCAAGGACGACGAGGTGCCGCCGACGCAGGTGCCCCGAATGGCTCGGGCGTTCTGCGATTTCCGGGTCGTGCCTGGCGTCGACGTGGAGAAGGCGCTGCGGTTAATTCGCGAGCACCTCGACCGCGAGGGGTATCCGCATGTGGAGATGATCACTCATTACAGCTACAAGGCATCGAAATGCTCGCACCGGGAGCCGCTGGCCCAGGCGATGATCGAGGCTTGCCGGAAGCATGGCGGCGAACTCATGATCTACCCGATGCATGCGGGCGCGGCGCCCTTGTTCCTCTTCTCGGAAATCCTCGGCATCCCGTGGATCTACGGCGGTCTCGGGCACGGCGGCGGGCCTCACGCTCCCAATGAATACGTCAATGTCGACGACGCTCTGCTCTTCATGAAATCCATGGCGAGCTTTCTGTTCGAATTCGCCGACGCGAAAGCGGATAGTGACCAACAGCGCGGCTGAGCGCGTTCATTCCGCCGGATGCGACGCCACTTCTGCCGCGGCGCGTGTAGGCTTTCCAAGCTTTCGGTCGATCCATTGGGATATGCTGCGGATCGTCACGTAGAACACGGGTGTCAGGAAAAGTCCGAAGACCGTCACGCCCAGCATGCCGGCGAACACGGCTGTGCCGAGCGACTGGCGCATCTCCGCCCCGGGCCCTGTCGCGATGACGAGCGGAACGACGCCGAGAATGAAGGCGAACGACGTCATGAGGATCGGACGCAGGCGCAGCCGGCACGCTTCTACGACCGCCGCGATGGGATCGAGGTGACGCTCCTCTTCCGCCTGCCGCGCAAACTCGACGATCAGGATCGCATTCTTCGCCGCGAGGCCGACGAGCACCACAAGGCCGATCTGTGTGAGGATATTGTTGTCCATTCCACGGATCATGACTCCGATGAGGGCAGACAGCACTGCCATCGGAACGACGAGGATGATCGCGATCGGAAGCGACCAGCTTTCATATTGCGCCGCCAATACAAGAAAGACGAAGAGCACCGAAAGCGCAAAGACGAATATTGCCGTATTGCCGGTCTGGCGTTCCTGGAACGCCAGTTCGGTCCACTCATAGGTCATGCCTTGCGGCAACGTCTCGCGGGCGAGCGTCTCCATCGTGTCGAGCGCCGTCCCGGAGGATACACCGGGTGCGGCGTCGCCCTGGAGAGGAACCGACGTATACATGTTGTAGCGCTGGATTAGTTCGGGACCCGTCACTTCGCGCATTTCAACGAGCGTTCCGAGCGGAACGAGTGCTCCCGTCGACGAGCGGACGCGCAATCGGTTGATATCCCGTTGATCCACGCGATATTGCTGGTCCGCCTGCGCCCGCACCTGCCAGACACGACCGAGAAAGTTGAAATCGTTGATATAGGCCGTCCCGAGGTTGACCTGCAGCGTTTCGAAGATGTTTGCGATCGGAACGTTGAGGATCTGCGCCTTGACGCGATCGATATCGAGATAGACCTGCGGTGAGCTCGCCGAGAACGTCGTGAAGACACCGGTCAGATT
>NZ_JBFUKD010000439.1:0-3279 GCF_056401005.1 Microvirga sp. P4_G7
GTGGTTTGCGGTTCGGTATTGGGCATCTCGAACACCGCCGTGACGCCGCCCATGGCCGCCGCGCGCGATCCTGATTCGAGATCTTCCTTGTGGTCGAGACCGGGTTCGCGGAAATGGACCTGCGTATCGATCACGCCCGGGAGAATATGAAGGCCGTGGCAATCGATCGTCCGAGCGGCCGAGGCGCGCGAAAGATCGCCGATCGCCGCGATCCTACCCTTGACCACGCCGACATCGCGCTCGGCCCGGCCGTCCTGGTTGACGACGATTCCGCCCTTGAGGATCAAGTCGAAGGTCTGGGTCATGGTGGGCTCGCTCTTGAGGCTGCTACCGGCTCGGCATATGTCAGGCTTGATCAGACGGCAACTGGAGCGAGAGCATGCCTGTAGCGCATTTGGACGATCGCGGCGTCGTGAAAGTGACCGGTGAGGATGTCAAGGCCTTCCTCGAAGGCCTGATCACGTGCGATCTCGACAAGATCTCGCCCCAGGCCGCGCGCCTTGGCGGCCTCCTCACGCCGCAAGGCAAAATTCTCTTCGATTTCATCGTGTTCGAGGCGCCGCAGGCGATCGAGGGCGGCTATTATCTCGACGTCTTGAAGGGCCATTCCGGCGATCTCGCCAAGCGTCTCGGCTTCTACAAGCTTCGCGCCAAGGTCCGGATCGAAGATCTATCGGAGACCCTCGCGGTCGTTGCCGGCTGGGACGGGGCAATGAAGCCGGACGACGATGCCGGCCTGATCGCCGACGATCCGCGCGTGCCCGCGCTCGGCTGGCGCGCCATCGTCGCGGCCTCGGATGTTCCCGAATTCGCGGACGTCCCCGCAGAGGCCTATCACGCACACAGGATCGCCCTCGGGGTTCCGGAAGGTGGCCGCGATTTCATCTTCGGCGATGCGTTTCCGCACGAGGCGCTGATGGATCAGCTCAACGGGGTCGATTTCGACAAAGGGTGCTACATCGGCCAGGAAGTGGTGTCCCGCATGCAGCATCGCGGCACCGCGCGGACCCGGCTCGTTCCCGCCACCTATGAGGGCGGGTTTGCCGCGGAGGCCGGCGTCGACGTCGTCGCCGGGGAAAAGGTTCTCGGAAAAACGGGGACCGGCGCCGAGGGGCGCGGCCTCCTGATGATCCGCCTCGACCGGGCCGGGGACGCACTGGCGGCGGGGCAGACGATCCGCGCCGGCGGTATCCCCGTGACGCTCGTGAAACCGGATTGGGCCCGTTTCGATTTTCCCGCCAAACCTTGATGCCGGGTGATCGATCGGCGCAAAATTTTTGATTGGTCGCACTCTTCAAACCGGCGTTAGGGTCGGCGTCGAAAGTTCAGCTCGCCAAGGGCCCGTCATGTACCAGCCTCCCCATTTCCGCGAAGAGCGGCTCGACGTCCAGCACGCGCTGATCCGCGCGCATCCGCTCGGAATGCTGGTGACGATCGGTAGCGGCGGCCTGTCCGCCAACCCGCTGCCGTTTCATCTCGATCCGGACGCCTCGGAGCGCGGGACGCTTCGGGCGCATCTCTCCCGCGCCAACGCCCAATGGCGCGATTTCGACCCCAGCCACGAGGCACTGGTGATCTTTCAGGGTGTCGACACCTACGTCACGCCCTCTTGGTACGAGACCAAGCGCGAGACCGGGAAGGTCGTCCCCACGTGGAATTACGCCCTTGTCCAAGCCTATGGGCCGCTGAAGGTCATCGACGACCCGCAATGGCTGATCCGTCAGATCGGAGCGCTCACCGCCAGGCACGAGGCCTCCCAGGCCAAGCCGTGGTCGGTCGAGGATGCACCGCCCGCCTATATCGAGGCCCAGCTGAGAGGTATCATCGGCATCGAGATCCCGATCGGCCGCATCGAGGGCAAATGGAAGGTCAGCCAAAATCGCAATGAGCCGGATCGCACCGGCGTCGCCGCCGGCCTGCGCGCCACGGAAGGCGGATCCGCTCAGGCGATGGCCGACCTCGTCGACGTCTACGGCGCAAAATCGGCCGGATGACGCCGAGGGATCTTCCCGATTCACGGCAAGACCGTTACACCGTCTCCATGACCGACGGTTTGATCCATCACCCCGATAACAAGACCCGCTGCTGGTGGCCCGGCACCGACCCCTTTTATGTCGCCTATCATGACGAAGAATGGGGTGTGCCGGAATTCGACGACCGGGCCTTGTTCGAAAAGCTGATTCTCGACGGTTTCCAGGCTGGATTGTCATGGATCACGATCCTGCGGAAGCGAGAGAATTTTCGCGAAGCCTTCGCGCAATTCGATCCCGCGACCATCGCGCGGTTCGATGCCGCGCAAGTGGAATCGCTGATGCTCAACACGGGCATCGTGCGCAACCGAGCCAAGATCGAGGCGACGATTTCAGGCGCGCGCGCCTGGCTCGCCATTCAGGAGCGCGGCGGCTTCTCGCCCTTTCTGTGGAACTACATCGACGGGCGCCCTGTTCAGAGCAACGCTAAAACGCGTCGACATATCCCGACCGAGAACGACGTCTCCCGCAAGATTTCCAAGTCCCTGAAAGCGGAAGGATTCAATTTTGTCGGGCCGACGATCGTCTATGCGTTCATGCAGGCCGTGGGCATGATCAACGATCATCTCACGGGTTGCTACCGCCATGCCGAGGTGGCCGCGATCGCAGAGAAACTCTGATGGCGAAAGAGCCGCGCGTTTGGCAACGCATGCTGTCGGGCCGACGCCTCGATCTGCTTGATCCGTCCCCGCTCGACGTCGAACTCGACGACATCGCCCATGGTCTTGCTCGCGTCGCCCGGTGGAACGGCCAGACGGGCGGCGATTACATATTCTCCGTGGCCCAGCATAGCCTTCTCGTGGGTGCCATCGCGCATCATCTCGAGCCGGACATGACGGCGCCTTGGCGGCTCGCGGTGCTTTTGCACGATGCCCCGGAATATGTGATCGGCGACATCATTTCTCCGTTCAAGGCGGTGATCGGCGACGCCTACAAGGTGATCGAGTCGCGCCTTCTGTCGGCGATCCATCTGCATTTCGGCCTCCCCGCGGACATCAGCGCGTCCTGGAAACGCGGCATCAAGAAAGCCGATCGGCAAGCGGCGTTCCTCGAAGCCACGCGGCTCGCTGGTTTCAGCCTCGACGAGGGCCTCAAATATTTCGGCCGGCCGGAGCCCCTGCCCCGCGCGATCGATACGCTTCTCGAACCGTGGCCGATCGAAATCGCGGAACGGCGCTACCACGACGCGATCGCTGCGCTGATTGCCGCGCCCTGATCCGAACGCTCCTCGATCTGCTAGAATGTCGTC
>NZ_JBFUKD010000440.1:0-3278 GCF_056401005.1 Microvirga sp. P4_G7
TCCATCGATGGTCTCTTGGCCGGCGTCGGGTGGGAGGTGAGCGCGCTGACGTTCAGATTTCCGACCCATCCCAGTCTCTACGATGACGTTGGCGATGCCACGAACATCAACAGTTACGGGCCCGAGAACACCATTGCGCATAATTTCCAACCCGCCGACGGCGCTGGCTCCGCGCAAACAGATCAGAAGGTCGCGGTCGCCTACGCCCTCGGCCTGATCGAGAGCTATACCGGCCTGTCGTTCCAGGAAATTACGGAAACGACGACGAGCCATGGCAATATCCGTTTCGCGCTGACCGATTTCTACGCCACCGCCGCCGGGTATTTTCCCATGGATACCTACAAGAGCGGCGACATCTGGATGAATCCCAATGGCGGCCCGACGTACATGGATCCCCGCGTCGGCAATTGGGGGTTGGCGACGATTCTCCATGAAGTCGGTCATGCCGTCGGATTGAAGCACGGCCATGAGAGCTTGGGCGCGGGGGCCTTCGACCCAGGAACGTTGCCGACTCTGGAGGACACCTGGAACAGCTCGCTGATGACATACCGCAGCTTTGTCGGCGCGACCACGAACCCGGTGAGCGGCAACGTCGAAAGCGACAACCCCGGCACCTACATGCCGAACGATATTGCCGCCCTGCAATACATCTACGGGGCCAATTTCAGCTCGCGATCCGGTGACACGCTCTATCACTGGGAAGCCGCGACCGGCACCGTGTTCATCGACGGCGAAAACTGGGGCACGCCGATCAACGGCAAGACGTTCATGACCGTGTGGGACGGCAATGGAATCGACACCTACGATCTGTCGGAATACCAGGCCGATCTCACGGTCGATCTGCGACCCGGCGCCTATTCGATCTTCGATCCGGCCCAGCTCGCCGACCTCGATGGCTCGGCCACCCACCGCCCCGCCGCGGGCAATGTGGCCAACGCGCGGCTGTTCCAGGGTGATGGACGCTCGCTGATCGAAAACGCCGTCGGCGGCGCCGGCAACGATCGCCTCACCGGCAATGCCGCCGCCAATCGCTTGTCCGGTGGCGCCGGCACGGACACGTTGGAAGGCGGTTCGAACAACGATGTGCTCGATGGTGGCGCGAGCACCAACACCTCGCTGTTCTCGGGAGCCCGCGGCAATTACACAATCGTCACCAATGTCGATGGGGCCTTCACGGTGGCGGACACGCGGCCCGGAGGCGACGGGTCCGACCGACTCTCCAATATTCAGTTCGCCCGCTTCAGCGATCAGACGATCACGCTGATTTCTCCCGAACCTCCGCCTCCTCCCCCGCCACCGCCGGTGGAACCTCGTCCCGCGTTGCCGATCACGATCGGTGGAAGTGCCAATGCCGAAACGCTCGTCGGCAACGCCGCGGACAACAAGATCTTCGGCTATGCTGGAAAGGACCAGCTCCGCGGCGGTGGCGGTGACGATCTGCTGTTCGGTGGCGTCGGAAACGACACGCTGAGCGGAGAATCCGGGCGCGATTTCTTCGTTTTCGACACCCGGCCCCATTCGCGCATCAATATGGACCTGATCACCGATTTCTCTCGTCCGGACACGATTTTGCTCGACGACAAGTTCTTCAAAGTCGGCCACGGATCGTTGATGAAAATGGGAAAGCTCGCGAAGGAAAAGTTCTACATCGGAAAGGCCGCTCATGACGGCAGCGACCGCGTCATTCTCAACAAGACGACAGGTGTGTTGTCGTATGACGCCGACGGAAACGGCCCTCTCACCGCTATCAAGTTCGCGCTCTTGAAGCCCAAGGTCACATTGAGCCACACGGACTTCCTGGTGATCTGAGGGCCACAAAAAATGGGCCCCGTAGGGCCCATTCATTGAATCGCGATCCTTACGGACAAGGATGTCTCAGGCCGTCATAGCCGAGATAAGTGCCCGTCGCCGGGTTGTACGATTTGAACCGCTGCGCGCAATACGCCGAATAATCGCCACCGGAGTTCTGCGAGGAGATGGCACCGGCCGCGATGGCGCCCGTGGCGAGTCCGATCGCGCCCGCTGCCGCCGCGCCTCCGTAATTATAGCGGTAGGGGCTGTAATAGCCGTACGCCGGATAGGGACGGTAACCGGGACGATAGGCGTAACCGGGACGATATCCCGGACCGTATCCGGGGCGATAACCGGGCCGGTACCCGGGCCTGTATCCGCCGCCCGCGACGGGACGATAGCCGCCCCCGGGCCGCACGCCCGCGATAGGGGGACGATGGACGCCGCCGGGGCGCATGCCGCCGTGGAAGCCGCCTCCGCCGCCGCGCCCGTGGAAACCTCCGCCACCCCGCCCGCCGCCGCCGCCGCGGCGCTGTGCATATTCTTCACGCACGCCATCTTGCTGCATGCGGGACAGAAGCATATCGAGATGGGACCCGGGCTCAGCTGTCTGGGCGGAAGCTGCACCCGAGAACAGTGACGCCGATCCGATCACGGTGGTGGCCAACGCGGCCATGATCATCTTGCGCATCGATCGACTCCTTGGGACGTTCGGGGGGCCAACGTGCAAGCGCGGGTGCTGTTCCACAAAACGTCGGTGGGCGCCCGAGCCCACCGAGACCATGAGATCGGCCGAACCTGCTACTGACAGATGTGCTGACGCCCGTCGCGGCCCCAGAACGTGTTCGAGGTCGCGTCATAAGTCTGATACTTGGCCGAGCAATAGGCGATCCAGCTCTGACCGGAGGCCGGGCCCTCCTGGCCCCAACGGGTCGCCGGCCGCGGCACGAAGATGCTGCCGGTCGTCATGGTGTCGACGCCGCCGGGGTAGCGGTAGCCGTAATCGTAGCCGCGCGGATTGGTCGGGCTGTAATAGTTGGCCGGCGGGCGATGTTGAGCCGCCGAACGCTTGGCCTTCGCCTGATGCTCGCTCTGAGCGGAATAGGCGGATTTCGCCATGAGAGCGGAAGGGCCTCCGGCCATATCACTCGGAGATTGTGCGGATACGGGAGCGGCCCAAGTCGACAGGGCACCGATCGCCAGCGTGGCGACGGCGAGTTTGAGGATGTGTCGCATGTGAAACTCCGTTGTGTGAGACTCCGTTGTGCGAAACGCGTTGGTTGCCAACGGATTCAACGCGTCGTGAGTCTCGCACGTTCCGCGAGCCGTCACCCTATCGCGATGCTGTGATCGCGATTTCAGGTCACGTTCGTCAGAGGATGAATCGACTCAAATCGACATTCCTTGCCAAGCTCTCCACCTGATTTCTGACGTAGGTTCCGTCGATCGTCACCGATTCACCGGAACGGTCAGGCGCGGTGAAGGAT
>NZ_JBFUKD010000441.1:0-3260 GCF_056401005.1 Microvirga sp. P4_G7
CTGCTGCACCGTGCGCGGCGACCTCATCCGCATTCTCGATGGGCTGATGAAGCGCAAAGGCAAGTTCGACGCCGTGATCGTGGAGACCACCGGCCTCGCCGATCCAGCGCCGGTCGCACAGACCTTCTTCATGGATCAGGACGTGTCCGACGCCGCCCGTCTCGATGCGGTCGTCACGGTCGCGGACGCCAAATGGCTGTCCGAGCGTCTGAAGGATGCTCCGGAGGCCAAGAGCCAGATCGCCTTCGCCGACGTGATCATCCTCAACAAGATCGACCTCGTCTCCGCGCAGGAACTCGACGAAGTGGAGGCGCGCATCCGCGCCATCAACCCCTATGCCAAACTGCATCGGACGCAGAACTGCTCGCTGCCGATTTCCGACGTTCTCGACCGCAACGCCTTCGATCTCGACCGCATCATCGAAATCGAGCCCGCGTTTCTGGAGGAGGGTCATCACCACCACCACGACGAGGAGATGCAGTCTCTGTCGGTGCGGCTCGAGGGTGAAGTCGACCCGGAAAAGTTCATGCCATGGATCTCGAACCTGACCCAGGTCGAGGGACCGAACATCCTTCGCTGCAAGGGCATCGTGGCGTTCCCCAACGAGCCGAAACGCTTCGTGTTCCAGGGCGTCCACATGATCCTCGACGGCGACGTGCAGGACGACTGGAAGCCGGGCCAGAAGCGCGATTCGAAAGTGGTGTTCATCGGCCGGGATCTGAACGAAAAAGCCATCCGCGAAGGATTTCTCGCCTGCGCGGCGTGAACGAAAAGATCGAAGCTCTCATCGTCCGTCGAACGCCCGTGCCGGATCGGAAAATCCTGTGCTATGGCTCTCCCCTGAGAAAGGGATCGCCTGAATGACCGTTGAATCCGCCCCCTCGTTGACGCAGAACGTCGCGCCCGTCGATGCGGGCGCCCATGTCACCGGCCTCGGCTGGCTGAAGGGCACGGCGGCCTTTGCGCTTGCCGACGGCGGCGTCTTTCTCGTGAAGGATGGCGAGACCCATCGTGTCGAGGCGCATCCCGACAGCGGTATCCTCGTCGCCGTCACGGATGGCGAACGCTTCCTCACCGGCGGAGACGACGGACGCGTCGCGGTGACAGGGGCGGACGGCACGACCAAGACCCTTGCCGAGACCAAGGGTGCCTGGATCGATTCGCTCGCCCTCAACGCGAACGGCGCTTTTGCCTACGCGGCCGGCAAGCGAGTTTTTGCCCGCGACGACAAGGGGCGCGAGAAGACGCTGGAGGTTCCGACAACCGCCCGCGGCCTCGCCTTTGCGCCCAAGGGCTACAGGCTCGCCATCTCGCATTACAACGGCGCGACCCTCTGGTTCCCCAACATCGAGGCGAAGCCCGATATTCTTGACTGGAAAGGCTCTCATCTCGACGTGAGCTGGTCTCCCGACGCGCGCTTCGTCGTCACGTCGATGCAGGAGAACGCTCTGCATGGATGGCGCTTGCAACCCGACAAGGGCCACATGCGCATGAGCGGTTATCCGTCCAAGACCCGTTCCCTGTCGTGGTCCGCCGACGGCAAATGGCTGGCGACCTCGGGTGCGGAAGCAGCCATCATCTGGCCATTCGAGTCGAAGGAAGGCCCGACAGGCAAGGCGCCGCGCGAATGCGGCGTGCGCCCGGCCAAGGTGAGCCGCGTCGCGTTTCACCCGAATGTCTATGTCCTCGCCGTCGGCTACGAGGACGGTTGCATTCTCTTGATCCGCCTCAACGATGGCTCCGAACTGCTCGTGCGCCCCGCCACCAAGGACAGCGGCATCACCGCGCTCGCCTGGGACAAAGGCGGCAAGCGCCTGGCCTTCGGCTGCGCGGACGGCAGCGCCGGCATCCTGACTCTTCCCACCTGAGAACGCCATGTCACGGTTCGGCGCCTTTCTGAAAGACGCGCTCGGCGGATCGAAGCCGAACCGGGAAACGGTCGACCAGATCAAGTCGTGGGCGCGCACGGCGCTCGGCGGATCGTCCGAGATCGCCTTTTCCATCAACGAAATCGCCTGCACCGACCCATCCTGCCCCGGCGTCGAGACCATCATCCTCGTCATGGAGCCGGGCCGGAAGACGCGTGCCTGCAAGGTGGCGAAAATGCTCGCCGACGTCACTGCTGAAGACGTCGTGGAAGCGCTCTCGCCATAGCCGAATGAACGTGATCCTTTACAACCAAGAGATCACATGAGGGGGAAAGACCATGTCGCGGATCGTCCGCATCGTCGCTTTCGGTTTCGGACTGGCGGGTGCGGCAGTTCTCTCTCAGGGGCCGGAATTCTCCCAGCAATACCGCCAGCGGCTCGGAGGCGCGATCGGTGAGCTCAACCGCGTCGTCTCCCGGTTCGATCAGGATTCGTCCGCGCATGGCGAGAACCGCGACAGTTCAATCGCCCGGCTCCAGGCCAATCCCGACGCTCTCGCGAAGCAGCAGGGCAGCGCCATGCAGAGCAACGTCGATCGGCTGAATCGTCTCGACAGCCAGCGCCAAGCGATGCTTCAGGCTGGTTCGTTCAAGCGTATCGCCGTCATGATGAAGGACGGCGATCGAGACGTCATGCGCGCGGCCTACGGCGATTTCGAGCCGGCAATTCCTATCACGCAGGAAGGAATCCTGTCGGCGGCGAGCGGGTTTGTCGTCGTCTGGGGCGGGATCCTGTTCTGCGCGGCGTGCCTGCGGCGCATGGTCAAGCGGCGACCGCGCAACGTTGCCGCCTGATCAGGCGTCACGCTCCGGTTTTCCTGCCAGCATCACATAGAAGCCGAGACCGTCCGTCATCGGCAGCGTCTGCAACCGCTCGACCCACCCGCGCTTCTTCGCTTCGAGCAGCGCGCGGCCGACCGGCTGGAACAGCGTCTCGCCGCCGCCCTTCGCGGGCGGGTTCAACAACACCGCGACGGATTTGCTTTTGGAGAAACGGCTGCGTTCGAACATATCCTGAAGCGATGCGGCCGCCTGCTCGCGCGACGCCTCGCGCAGATCGAGCACCGCTTCGGCGTCGACGAGTCCGAGCGATCCCCTGAGCTTCTGAGCATAGAAATCCTCGAAATGCGGCATGCAAGATCTCCTCTCCATCATGCTCCAGACTGACAACGCGTGGTGATGGCCTTGTCATTCCGGGGTGAGCGATGACGTCCCGCACACCGTGATCGATGGTTATGGGTTATGGATTCCGGGCGCCGCCACCGCGGCCCCGGAATGACGAAAGAGGCGTGTCAGCGTACCARCACGTTTCGGAACTGCCATGGATCCGAAG
>NZ_JBFUKD010000442.1:0-3248 GCF_056401005.1 Microvirga sp. P4_G7
GGCCATCGTCGGCGGCGGCGAGGACCAGGGTCCCCTCTCCCGCGCGAGCGTGATGGTGTTGAATTCCAACGGCGRCATGTGCACCGCCGTGGTGCTGGCGCCTGACGTGGTCCTGACCGCGGCCCATTGCGCCACCGGCGCGAACGATTACCGCGTGCATTTCAAGGACGAGGCCGGCCAGCCGGTGCTGATCGCTCCCGCCGCGAAGGCCGTTCATCCGGGATACGACGCGAAGGCGGTCGAAGCGCGCAGACGCTCGATCGATCTCGCGCTCGTGCGACTGCCGGCGCCGCTGCCTTCCCGGTTCGAGAGCGCGACGCTTCTCGCGCGCTCGCCCACCAAAGGGGACGCCGTCGCTGTCGCCGGGTACGGGCTCGCACGGGAGAACGATCCGAAATCGACGGGCACTTTTCGCAGCGCCGCCTTGAAGGCCATCGAGCCCTATGGCCCGAGCAAAATTCTCTTGTGGGCGCAGGGAACCGGAACCGCCGGCGCATGCCAGGGCGATTCAGGAGGCCCGATGGTGGCAGGCGACAGCGTCGTTGCCATCACCAGTTGGTCCTCCGCCGGCAAGAACGGCAGTTGCGGCGGCCTCACCCAGGGAATTCTGGTGGGCGCCCAGAAGACGTGGATCGACCAGATTCTCGCGCGCTGGGAGAGGACCGCGCATTGGGATTGACGCCGCCTGCGGGAACCATTGTTATCGTCCGGCGCTTCCCTTCCGGAAGACCTGAGCGAGAATCATCCCCTCCATGCGCGCCTTTTATCTTGTCGGCCTGATCGTCGCTGCGTTGGCCAGTCCGGCACACGCCGTCGTCGAAGGCCGACCGGACCGCAATCCCGCCGGTCTTCGTCAGTCTGTCGTGTGGGTCGAAAACTCGATGGGCGAATTGTGCTCGGGGGCGCTGGTGAGGCCCGACCTGGTGCTCACCGCCGCCCATTGCATGATGGACGATGCGAAATACGGCGTCGTCGCCGTCAACCGCGCCTTCAGGCCGATTCGCTTGCGCGTGATCGCCGCCGCCATCCATCCGGGTTTCAAGCCCTCCAGCACGCCCCGCAGCCAGCCGGGCGTCGATCTGGCGGTGTTGAAGCTCGAAAAACCGCTCGGCGCCGAATTCGAGCCGTTCGATCTCGATTCCATCGTGAATGTCCGGACCGGCGGGATGGTGACACTGGCCGGTTTCGGCGTGCTGGGCGAGAATCGCAACCGCACGGCGCGCACGTTGCGGACGACGAATCTGCTCGCGCTCGGATCCGTCGAGGCGTCGAACAAGGTCCTCATCGTCGCCGATCGAGCGAGACAGGCGCAGACGACGGGCGCCGGCGCATGTCGCGGCGATTCCGGCGGACCGGTGCTCGCCGCGACACGACGGGGTTATCAGCTCGTCGGGATCGTCAGCTGGTCGAGCGGCGCATTGCGCAGCGGCCCAACCGCCGCCTGCGGCGGCCTGACCGCCGTGACACCGGTCGCGGACCATTTGCGATGGATCGAGAAGAGCATCGATCTGCTCGACGATCTCTGAGCCGTTCGACTTAGGCGGCGAACTTCAGGAGCTTGATCGCCGCGTAATCCTGCACGCCGCCGCCGACCCGCTTCGTCGTATAGAAGAGGACGTATGGCTTGGCGGAATACGGATCGCGCAGGATTCTGATCCCGGCCCGGTCGACCACGAGGTAACCGCGCTTGAAATCACCGAACGCGATGGCGTTCGTGTTCGCGCCGATATCCGGCATGTCCTCCGCCTCGACGACGGGAAAACCCATCAGCGTCGCCGCCTGGCCGAGGCTCGTCGGCGGCGCCCACAGATACTGGCCGTTGTCGTCCTTGAATTTGCGGATGACGCTCTGCGTCTTGCGGTTCATCACGAAGCACGCGTTCTGCCGATAGCCCGCCTTCAACGCATAGATCAATTCGAGCAGCACGTCAGACGGACTGGTCGCCGGAAAGCTTGCGCCTCCGGTGGCCACCGTGCCGAGCTTACCCCAGGTCCAATCCGCGTCGCGGATCGTCGGCGACGCCAGGAAGCCCTTGGGCTTGTTGACGCCGTCGCCCGACACGAAGGCGGAGCCCTCCTGCTCGGCGAACGCCGTCTCGACTTCTTCGGCGATCCACTGGTCGAGATCGACGACGGCATCGTCGAGGAGCGTCTGGGTCGCCGCCGGCATGGCATAGAGCTCCATCGTCGGAAAGCTCATTTCGGCAAGCCCCGGCCCCGAGGTTTGCGGGCGGTCGGCGGTTTCGCCGACCCATCCGGAGGCGGGGCCCGCAACGGAGAAGGCACGCTTGTACTGCCCACCCGAAATGACGCGGACCGATGAGATCGCGCGGATCGGCGACACGCCCGACAGACGGCGCAAGACTTCGCGCTCGACATTGTCGGGAACGAGATAGCCGCCGTCAGGGCCCGAACCGGCGGAGAGCGCCTTTTCCTCGAGGCGCTTCAAACCGGCCGCCTTACCCGTTCGGACATAGGTCTGAAACGCGCTCTTGTGTTCCGCATGCGCGGGATCGTCGCGTTCGCCGCCGGCGAGCGGTGGGCGCGCGCGATCGAGGGACAGGCGGTCGATGCGACGCTTGGCGTCGTCGAGCGCCGTATTGATGCGGGCGAGTTTTTCGTCTCCGATCACGTCGCCCGTCAAACGCGTTTCGATGGCGCCGAGGCGCACGTCGTTGGCCTCCTTGAAGGCCTCGAAGGCACGGCCGAAATCGTCGAAGGCGGACGCGACGTCGTCTGTCGCGGATTTGGTCTGTAATGCTGAAATCATATCGATCAATGGTTTCGTTGGAGCAATAAAAAAGCCCGCCGGAAATGGCGGGCCTGGTTTTTCCCACACGTGGGAAACGGCTATTGCGTGTTGCGCCGAACAGTTCGCGTGACGGTCGGTCCCGTGGCCGCGCCAACGGCGCCGCCCGCAACCGCGCCGACAGGTCCCGCCACCGCACCGACGCCGGCACCGACCGCGGCGCCGCCCACGCGTTCCTCGGTCGTCGTGCAGCCGGCGACGCCGGCGGCAAGGAAGACTGCAAAAATCAATCGCCGCATTGGAACCTCCCTGGCGAACAGACAAGCTGATCCGATGCCCGCAGGCTCCGTGCGGATCGCTCACCGGCGGTCGATGCGGGCGAGTGTCTAACGCGCGGGCCGCGGAGCCGGTTCAGTCGGCGCGAGACGCCCGGCGATCCGGCGGATCTTTTCGACGAGCCGGACATCACGCTGCTTGACCGTTTCCACGCGCGCCAACGG
>NZ_JBFUKD010000443.1:0-3246 GCF_056401005.1 Microvirga sp. P4_G7
GGTCAGAACCATTGCCAGGCGTTGATCCTCGCGCTCCTCCGCGCCGAAGGCTTTCACGACTGCATTGCAGCTCAAGGCATCCGCCAACGTGCCGCCGACTTTCGTATCCCAGGCATTCGCAAGTCTCGCCGCCGGCGCGACATAGAGTGTCGACAGAAGCACGGTCATGAGAATGTAGAGCGTGCTGCCGACTGCCACGACGAGGCCCATCACCGGCCAGTGAAGGCCGAGCAGCACCATCGACCCGCCTAGAACGACGAGCGACGGCAGCAGCGCGAGCAGGATCGTGTCATGCAGGAGATCGAGCGCCCACATGCCGCGCGTGATCTTGCGCACCGTCGAACCGGCAAAGCTGTTTGCATGCCAGTCGGTCGAGAAACGCTGCACGCGCGCAAACGCGTCTCGCGCCACGTRTGACATCACCCGCAACGAGAGCTCGACGATGCCGTAGAACGCGATGTGCCGAAAAATGACCATCGCGACACCGAGCGCAGCGATGGCGCCGAACGCCACGAGCGCCGTATGTAACGCAGCCGCCCTGTCCATTCCGCCGTTGGCGATCGCGTCGACCAAACGGCCGGCATAAAGCGGCATGAAAACGTCAGACAGCGTCGATGCCATCATGGCGACGATGATGAACGCCACATAGCGAGGATGTCCCCGCCAGTGTCTGAAGACGAAACCGAGTACCTCGCGGGTCGAATCCCCGCTTCTTGTCTTGCGAATCATGGAACGAACAGGCCGCGCCGCTGCGCGCCTCTCCCGAAAATAAGGAACGCGGCACGGCATCGGACTAAGGGACCGATGGCGGCGTTCGAATGTCTAATTGTGAAAGTGTGTGCGTCTGAATGCGGGGAACCGGCGGCCCCCGCGGCTGTCCAACCTAGCGGCTAGACATCATGGGAGGCGCGGTCAGCAAGCGTACAACTGTCATGCAATCCTCCCTCGTTCGAATGAAACGCAAGGAACTCTTACCCAAATGCCACGCACTTTGCAACCGTGCGGCGTAGCATTTCGTCAGACGCGATCGAGCGGCACATGCGGCGTCGGTGGAAGGGTCACGCCGATCATGTCTCCGGGCACGATCACGCCGCCTTCCAAAACGACCGCCATCACACCGGCTTTCCGTACAAGCGCGCCCGCTGGATCGCGATCCAACACGGCAGCCATCATCCCCTTTTGGAAGCGATCGATCTGCAGGCAAGGATTTCGCAATCCGGTCACCGCGATCAACGCCTTTGCCCCGAGACGAAGTAATGTACCTCTCGGCAAGCTCAACAGATCGATGCCACGCGTCGTGACATTCTCGCCCATTTCGCCCGCCGAAACGGCGAAACCTTTCGCCTGCAATTCGTCATGCAATTCCGCGTGAATCAAATGGACTTGCCGAAGGTTGGGTTGTGTCGGATCTTGCCGCACCCGCGATCGATGTTTGACCGTCTCCCCCAGATGCGCATCCCCCTCCACACCCAATCCGGCGAGGAGACGGATGCTGGTCTGGTTCGTCTTGCTGAACGCGTGCGTCGCTTTGCGGCTCACTGCCGTCACGATGGCGGCCATCATGTCCTCTCTTCGGAACTAACGCGTTCACGACGCCGTCAGGTCGACAATCTCCATGCCGCGTTTGGCGAGGAGATCCGCCAGAATCCGCCTGTGGCAATTGGCGGGGTCGCGTTCAAAACACATGAGACAAATCGGCTGCGCCTTGGCAAGAGTCGACAATTCCTCCAAGGCATCCTGCGCCGGCTTGGTCGCCAGGACCTCGTCACAATAGATGCGATGCATCAAGCCGCCGTCCCCGGCCCGAGCCGCTTGCCGGCCCGCTTTCGGCGTTCCCAATTGAATGAAATGGCGATAGCCGATGCCAGCGATTTCGAGTTCTTCCCGCAGAGCCGTTTTGGCAAAACCCCGCTTGCGCGACCCCGCAACGGCGCGGACGTCGGTGAGGGTCGCGACGCCCGCATCCTTCAACGTCGTGAGAAAGCGATCGACCTCGGCGCCTTCATATCCGATCGTAAACACCTGTGGCTTGCCCATGGCCGCCTCCGCCTCGTCCGCTCCGGGAAATTCACGCCTCCGCCAGCTGCGGCACCTGCACATGCGCCGGAAGGCGACGGATCAATTCGGCGAGTGCGGGCTCAAGAACCTGATGCGCCGCCTCTTCGATCTCGAACCAGCGCTGCTCCCGCTGCCCTTTCTCGCGCCAGGTCTTGAGATGCTTCGAAACTTCGAGCGGGTAGACGTCGACCCGGCATAGGTCAAAATGCTCAGTTCGACGCTTCCAGTACTCATAAAATCCGAGCGGCTTATGGTGGATCGAACCTTTCACGCCCGCCTCCTCGACCGCTTCCTGCGCCGCCGCCTTGTAGGGCTTCTTGCCCTTCATGGGCCAGCCCTTCGGAATCAGCCAGCGTTTGGTCTCCCGGGACGTGACGAGCAGAACCTCGACCCTCCCCGCCGTCACGCGGAAGGGAAGCGCCGCCACTTGGGCGATTTCAGGTCGTGGGAACGTCTTGAGTGCTTTGGGCATCCTATTAAGGGTGGGGATTACAGTTGAAGTTGCGCAAAACCGATTGATTGAAGCCGGCTAATAAAGAATCAGATAATCGCTGCTTTGAAAACCTCGTCTTTGGCCCCGGCGCCGTTCAAAGCTCAGTTTACTCGACAATTGTGAATATCTCACAACAACTTAGGCGCAAATCGCGACTTTTAAAGAGCACAAACATGACGGTGGACGATTTGGAGATGCGTTTGGCGGCGGCCTCGGCCGTAGCCCGTGAGGCGGGTGAGCTTGCGCGGCAAAGATTCCTGGAGCGGCCACGCTCGCAGCGGCCGGACTTCAAAGGTCACCAGGATTTCCTCACGGCGACGGATGGCGAGGTCGAGACGCTGATCCGCAGACGTCTGGCGGAACTCTTCCCCGACGACGCATTCTTCGGCGAAGAAGGCGGAGGGACGTTCGGCAGGGACGTGTGGGTGGTCGACCCGATCGACGGAACCGCCAATTTCGCGCGCGGAATCCCGCATTTCGCCATTTCGATCGCATTCGTCCGCGACGGGCGGACCGAAATCGGCGCCGTCTATAATGTCATGCAGGATGAACTCTACCTCGCCCGRCGTGGCCACGGAGCGACGGTCAACGGCGAGCCCATCAGGGTCAGTGGCCTTGCCGAAATTCGCCAGGCGACGGTCGAAGCCGGCTGGTCGTCACGGCTCGACCTCGACGTGTACGTCACTCTGATCCAG